>JAUXXK010000331.1 GCA_030681145.1 Methanobacteriaceae archaeon
CACCCCAATTTTTAACTATACATTAATATATCAACTATAATTTCTTTGTATTTAAACTTAATGCTTACATAAATAAATATTATTTATAATAATTAATTAATTATCATAGATTAAATTGGTCAATGCAGATTTTCATAATCATTTACTATTAAAATCATCTTTTAATATAATTAAAAATCCACCAAAATACTAATTAGGTTTTATAATGGATCAAATTAAAATAAGAACGGCAAAAGAGAATGATTTCATGGGTATATCTCTCCTTGCTGGTAAATGTAGTCCTATGGTAACTGAAAGGAATTCAATATTTCATATATTTACTAAATTTTTTCAAAATACAGTTTTCATCGCTGAGACAAATGAAAATAAAATTAAAAGAATTATCGGATTTTTAATAGGATTTATTTCTCAGAGTGATAGTTCGGATGCTTACATACATCTTTTATGTGTAGATTCTGATTTCAGGGGAAAAGGTATTGCTTATCAGCTTATCATGGAATTTTTAAAATATGTTAAAAAAATGAATTGTAGGAGTGTTTATTTAATTACCAAGCCTGTCAATCATAATGCTATCCAATTTTATCAAAAATTAGGATTTAAAATATTTTCCGAATCTGGTGAAATTGAAATGGATAAAATAAATGCTGTCAAAGATTATAATGGTCCCGAAGAACACATGGTTGTTTTTAAAAAGGACCTTTAATTATTTTTTTTAAAGTTTAAGTAAATCTTAATGAAACATATATTTAAATAAAATATATTAAATAAAACTAGAATATTAATTATAATAAAAATAGTTTTTATATCTTGAAGTATAACTAATTTTAAATTGCTACTTAATAGAAGATACTGGTTATAAAAATTTTTATAATTACTATTTATAGTAATTAAATTTACAGATTATAATATTAATTTAACATTTAAATTTTCATGGAGGCATAAATTGGCTTTAATAGCTCAAAATCATCTTCAATTAATAATAGAATTCGGACTTATACTGTATGTGGCAGTAATTTTCTTTTTGAATTTTGCTCCAGTTTCATTAAGTGCAGTATTATTATTTTCTCTAATTTTAGGGATAGCGCTTTCTTTATTATTTGGAATTGACGCATTTTTCCTTTTTTTCAGCTTTGGTCAAAGTGAATTTTCACATCCATTTGGGCCAATAGCTCTGCTGGCCATTGTAACCGCGCTTGCCGCACTACCCATGATGAAGGAAGCAGGAATTAATGTAGGAAGAATGAAATTATTTATTTATTTAATTCTAATTGCATTAACCGTATTTGGTGGACTGGTACACCGTTCATTTTTGATTTTATGGATAATGGGTCTTGTAATAGGCTATTTCATTTTGTCAAAGTCATTCCGCCAGAAATCACTTTTTTCCATCAAGAGAATAATTGGATTTATAAGTATGATAGTTGTTGGATTTGGAGGCCTAGAAATTCTTTCAAGAATTCTTTCAATGCCTGTTTTTAGTCCTTTACTTAGAATTACAAGGATTGAGGAAAATTCAGCTTCTGGTTTAAATTTGGTTATTAAAAATACAGCATTATTGGGTCACATACCTGAATCTGCATATTGGGGTGCTGCTAGTTTAGGTTTTAGTGATGGATATATTACTTTACCCATAAACCTGATTACTAACTTTGGTCTTCCTTTCCCAGTATTTTTTGGATTATTGGTTAACAAAAAGGATGTAATAGATTACATGCTGCCAGGTATATTTGGATGGGGATATGACTTTGGTTATCTCACGTTGTTCATGCTTTTGCTCTGGTGTGTTGGGGTAATTATAATTGGACTTAAGATGCTTAACATCTATAAGGATAAAAGAGAAAATGGTGTTAGAAGATATCTTGGTCGGGAAGCTCTTTTAATTGGGTCATTAACCGCATTTATTGCTCAAGCATGGGTGGGTTTATTCTTAATGAACCGTACTATTAATGGAATGGCATTATTAACTTTCATATTCCTTAGTGGAATGGTAGTGAGTCATATAATATTTGTCAAAAAGGATTAAAATATAAAGATTGGCGCTTATAATTTAATTGATAATTGGAGTGGAAAAAATGAAAAAAGCACTTATACTTCTAGGATGTCCAGAATCTCCTGCTCAGACACCAATGGCAATTTATGCGTCTTATAGGCTTACACAAGTAGGTTATGATGTCACGGTGGTTAGTAATCCTTCGGCCATGAGATTGATTGATGTTTCAGATCCTGAAGAAAATTATGTTAAAAATAAAAATAAAATTGATATTGATTCATGTATTGAAAACTTAAACGAAGGCGATTTTGATCTTCTTCTTGGATTTGTACATAAAGATGCAGCCGTAGCCTTTTTTGTAACATTTTATCATATTTTAAATACAAAATCAATGGCATTAATCTTTGAAAAAGATCCTGAATTATTGGAAGACTATGAAAAACAAGTTTTGGAAAATACTGATGCACAGATTGTTTCTGCAAGAGCTTACCATAATCCAAATCCCATACGGGTCAAACTGGATAAAGCTATTAAAAGTATGGAGGGTTAATTATGTCATTTTGCTTGGAAACCCATCTTCAACAATCTGATAATTATGAAATTTTAATTAAACAGGCAGGATTCAAGGACTGTGCTAAACTTATCGAAGAAAAAGCTATGAGCATTGTTTATATAAAGCCTGGAGAAAAAATATTGGGTGCTAGAATTATTGGCCTTCCCCCGATCCCTATTGGTATTAATGACGAAAATGGCACAGTAATGATGCCTTATACCAAACCATGCTATGGTACAGCAGTAGTAGAACTTCCTGTTGGTGAAGAAGAAATTGTGAAAATTAAGGCAGTTTCAATTAAATGATTTTTAGGTTTTTCAGTTTCATTCTTAACTTAAGAAATACATTATTTTTTTAATATATGGGTTGTTCAAGTTATAGAATATGAATTATACTTATTTTTTTATTTAAGATAAATATAAAAAGTCCACAGTATAATAAAAGAAATTAATATAAATCAAGACTTTAACTATATTATAGTAAAATAATTATAAATAAAAGATATTTTTACAATTTATGATTTCAAGAGGCCTAACATGATAACCACCGTGGTGGGAAGTTATCCCGCCAATTCACAAAGCCCCCAATCTATTGGAGAGAGATTATCCGGATTTATAGGACTCTATGATGAATATAAACCAGCTATTACTCTAGCAGTTTCTGATCAAATAAAGGCAGGCGTGGACTTGGTTACTGATGGTCAAGTAAGAGGAGATATGATAGAAATCTTTGCCCGCGCTATTCCTGGAATGGTAATAGAAGATAATACTTGCAAAATAAAAAATAAAATTTATCCTCCTTTAAATTCGATTGGTGCGGATGACTTAAAATTTGCCAGAAATATTTTAAAAAATACTTTAAATAAAATGAACTTTACTGAAGAAGAAAAAGCCAAAAAAGGTGTTAAAGGCATTATAACTGGACCCACCACTATGGTTTATTCATCACGTTTTGATGGATTTTACAGCAGTGAAAAAAAGGATAAAGCCATTATTGACATGGCTTATGCTCTTAAAAAAGAAGCAGAATATCTAGAAGATTCCGGAGCATCTATTATACAATTAGATGAACCTTTTATATCTACGGGTGTGGTGGATGTGAAAACGGCCCGTAAAGCGGTAGAAATCATTTCCAAAGATATAAAGGTGCCCATGGCACTACATGTATGTGGGGATGTGGAAGATGTATTTGGCCAGATTTTAAAATTTAAGGTGGACATTATTGACTGTGAATTTGCAGGCATTAATAACAATATTCATATTTTAGAAGCTCAAAGTAGTTTTCATGGTAAAA
The DNA here is from genome assembly GCA_030681145.1 of Methanobacteriaceae archaeon. Lineage (GTDB taxonomy): Archaea > Methanobacteriota > Methanobacteria > Methanobacteriales > Methanobacteriaceae > JAUXXK01. The sequence continues at coordinate 3,837 of JAUXXK010000331.1, forward strand.
AAATTGGTTTTGGAAGTTTAGATACTAAAAAAGAATCTGTGGAATCTGTGGAAGAAATTAAAAATCTTATAACTACTGGTGTTGATATTATTGGTTCAGAAAACATGTTGATTGATCCGGACTGTGGAATGAGGATGTTAACTCGTAAATCAGCATTTTCTAAACTGAAAAATATGGTAGAAGCTGTAAATACGTTACCTAAATGATACAATAGTGTTTAAATGGAATAATATTGGAGGAATCTTGATGGCGGAGTTAATTGAAGTTTCAGAGATTGCGGATGGCTGGGAAAAACTGGTACGGAAAATCATGGAAGAAGGCTCCGAAATTAGAGATGAAAGGGGTTCTATTACCAAAGAACTTTTAAATGTCATGGTTTCTATAAAAAATCCACTAGGAAAAAATAAATCTAATAATTTTTATCTTAATAACTTAACTGATAAATTGTCGGGCATAAAAGATATTAAAGTTCCTAAAGGTTACTTCTGGACTGGAGAGAAGTTAGAAAAATATTCACAGCAGTTTATTGATGGGGATATTCAGGGATTTGTATATACTTATGGTAACAGGTTGCGGGAACACTTTAATAATGTGGATCAGATTCATGAAGCCATAAATCGTTTAAAAAATTGTAAAGAATCTAGAAGGGCAATTTCAGTAACATGGGATCCTGATGAAGATACTAAGAATGATGAAGTACCATGTATGATTTTGGTGGATTTTAAAATTCGTAATAATAAACTTTACACAACTGCTTTATGGAGATCGCATGACATATATGGTGCATGGTTCCCTAATGCGGTTGGTTTAACTTACCTAGCCCAGTATGTGGCTGGAGAAGTGGGCCTTGATTTGGGTTCCATTACTATTCATTCAATTAGCGCTCATATATATGAGGTTAACTTCGATGAAGCTAATAATTATTGAGGTGATTAAATGGTTAGTGTTAATTTAGAAGCAAAAAAAACAGTAGATGAAATGATTGCAAAAGCTGACGAGCTTAATATTAAAGTAGAAAAAATAGACAATGGTTCAACAGTAATTGACTGTGGTGTAAATGTAAACGGCAGTTTGAAGGCAGGAGAACTATACACTAAAGTATGTCTAGGAGGGCTTGCTGAAGTAGGAATATCCATCCCTGGTGACCTATCCGAAAGTTTTGCCTTACCATCTGTTAAAATTAAAACCAATTACCCTGCAATTTCTACTTTAGGAGCACAAAAAGCGGGATGGTCTGTTAGTGTAGGTGACTTCTTTGCCCTAGGATCTGGTCCTGCTAGAGCCTTAGCTAAAAAACCTGCCGAAACTTATAAAGAAATAGGATACGAAGATGATGCAGATATTGCTATTTTAACACTAGAAGCAGATAAACTCCCTGGAGTTGAAGTTACTGATAAAATTGCTGAAGATTGTGGTGTATCATCTGAAAATGTATTTGTACTAGTGGCCCCTACTTCTTCTATTGTTGGTTCCATCCAGATTGCTGGAAGAGTAGTAGAAAATGGTACCTACAAAATGCTGGAAGCACTTCATTTCGATGTAAATAAAGTTAAATTTGCCGCAGGAATTGCCCCTATTGCTCCAGTTGACCCTGACGGTCTTAAAGCAATGGGTAAAACTAATGATGCAGTTTTATTTGGTGGAAGAACTTATTATTACATAGAATCTGAAGAAGGCGATGATATTAAAGCTTTAGCTGAAAAATTGCCGTCATCTGCTTCAGAAGGATATGGAAAACCATTTTATGAAGTATTTAAAGAAGCTGAATATGATTTCTATAAAATAGACAAAGGGATGTTTGCTCCTGCTGAAGTTGTTATTAACGATTTGAGAACTGGAGAACTCTTCAGAGAAGGATACGTTAATGTAGAACTTTTAAAGAAGTCTTTTGGTTTATAAACTAAAAATTACTTCATTAAATAATATAAACTTTTTATAGTTTATTTTACTTCATTTTTTTTTTAAATTTAGGGAATTTACACACATTTTAATTAATTATAAAAAATAAAAAAAGGTAATAACTAGTATTTTTAACTAGCTTGGTTTATTTGTCCTCCACCATTGATTTGTTTTGTAACTTTTGGGTTTCCAAAGTAACTTATTTCTCCAAAACCATTTATTACAGCATTTAAAACACTTGATGCTCTCACTGTTCCTTTTCCAGCACCATTTATGGTTATTGATGTATTTTTAGTAGCTAATGACATTGCAGTGTAATCTCCAGCTCCATTGACTACTATGGTCTGTTTATCTGCGCTACCCGATGCACTAAGTTTTCCAGCACCAGTTATTGAGACTGTAAGTTCTTTTAAGGTTATATTATTTAGATTACCATTAGCAGCACCATTTACAATCACATTTAAATTATCTACATTTAACTTATCCGCATTTAATTCCCCAGCTCCTGAAATTTCTATTGAACTTATATTTTTTACGGTAAGGTAAAACTTAGGTGTTTTTGTTGGAGCAATGGTTCCGTCGTAATTAATTGTGAGTTTTTTATTATCTACACTAGTTTTTATAGTGGGAATTACATTATCCTCTGCTTCTATAATTAAAGATTCGGTGTTTCCTTGTTTAATAATTATATCCCCGGTTCCATCGAATACTACCTCTTCAAATCCACTTACCTTAGATGTTTCATTAATTACATTTCCAGATCCGGTTCCACCACTTCCAATACACCCCGATGCGGCAACTACAATTCCTAGAAGAAGAATTAATACAAAATTCTTTTTCAAAAAATCCCTCCTTTTTTGTATAAGTGCTAATTATTTCTTATTTTAATTTTATTAATAATTAATACTTTAGGATATAATAACCATATATCAAACATCTTAAAAAAAATTAAAATCAATAAATTAAAGGTTATTTTATGAAAATTATTAATAAAGAAATTGATATTAAAACTTCTAGTAGAATGGAAATAATTGATATAAGTTCAAAAATCAGTGAAATTCTTGTTGCATCTGGTTTAAAACAGGGAATAATAAATGTATTTACCAGACATTCCACTTCTGCTGTGGTAATCAATGAAAATGAACCACGATTAATAAATGATTTTGAAAATTTTTTAAAAGAAATAATATCCGAAAATAAGACATATGGTCATAATACTATTGATAATAATGCAGATTCACACCTCAGATCATTTTTATTGGGAACTGGTCAGTCTGTCCCATTTGAAAATTATAAAATGGATTTAGGGACTTGGCAGAGTATTTTCTTCGTAGAATTAGATGGGCCAAGAAATAGAAAGGTTAAGATTACTATTATAGGATAAGTAATCTAATTTGATTAATTCTATTTTTCTATAAATTCTATTTCAAAGGCTACAATTGGATATTCCATATTGAAGTTAGTAATTACTTCAGGATGTATTTCTCCAAAAAAACCTTTTATCTGGTTTTTATCATCAATTAATCCACTATTAACCTGAGCACAACGTCCCGCTATAAATGAGGGGTGGTCAAATGGTTTTAAATTCATGTCATATCCTATGTTTTCCAGAAATGAAGCCACAGTTGATTTAATTTCTGTGAAATTAGCATGAGAGTGGATAACTGCTGCAGCAATTTTTTTAACAGTCCGGGTAGATGTTTCAGTACTTTCATCAATATAGAGCACATCACCCACTTCAAAAATTCTTTGAGGAAGTTCTTCGTGTTTATTATCTTCTAAAAATTCCATCAAACCATTTAAAAGACTTTTTCTAATCATAGTTCTATCTTGAGAAATGGGCTGTGAAACCTCTACTCGTTCATCTTCTTCCAGCCTTAAATAATCATAATGCTTTTCTTCATTTGTTAACATTAAACTCATGATTTCTTGGAAACCTAAGCCCACCATAACTTCTCTTAACAGATTATCTGAAGTGTACCACTTATTTTCATGGGCAATGGTGGCTATATCTGGTAAATATGGTTCGATATTGTTAAAACAGTATTCAACAGCCACGTTTTCTATTAAATCTGTTTCATGAAGAATATCAACTCTATAAGCAGGGATGATGACTATTAATTCCTCTTCAGAAATTATTTCAGCATCCATTCGAGCCCGGTTAATTAATTCTTTTATTTCCCCAGCATCCAGATCCAGACCAGTGTACTGACAAGTTTTGGCAACATTCAATTTTTTCTTTTTTGGAGTAAAATCCGGCGTAACCACAGTTTTATCAGGATAAACAACTTCCAATGATTCTATTTCACCATCAACTTCTCCAAATGAGGAACATATTATATTCAAAGCATAATTAACGGCTTTTTCATCAGTTCCGGTAACATCAACCAAAATATTTTGAGTACTTTCCGTTAGTTTAGTAAGCTCACCATTGATAATTGGAGGCATTGATAGCACATTATCATTCTTATCCAAAATTACAGGATATGCCTCAAATTTTTCCAGTAAATGGGCGTACTTAGTTCCTTTGGGATGTTCCTGTAATATTTCATTGAGATTCATATTTATATCTGATTCTAAAGGTTTAAAGGATATATCAGTTCCACCCATGGCATTGTAATAGAAAGGACCTTCAATAACATCTAAATTATGAATTCCTATGGCCACTTTTTTCCGGTCTCTTCCAATAACCCAGTGGAGATCTTCCTGAAACTCCATGACCTGTTTTAATTTTTTTTCACCCATTTTCACATTTTTTATTAGTGCAAAGCTAATGTAAGGCCTGATTTTACTTACCTTTTCATCCACAAAAACTTTTATTCCTGATTCTTTTACAGAATAAATAGGCATTCCTTTTTCTATTCCAAGAAAACCTTTCAAATT
>JAUXXK010000334.1 GCA_030681145.1 Methanobacteriaceae archaeon
CATTTCTTTATCTTTAAACCTAGCACTAATGTTTCCGGCTTTTCCTGAAACCAGTTTTCTATCGAAAATATATTTTGAAGCTGATAACACCGATTCTACTAAATTTTTTTTACTCATTTAATTTGTCTCCGGAGTATCCATATAATAAATTAGTTTCACATTAAATCTTCAATTTAAAATAAACAAATTTAAAAAAGTCTAATAATACTAACTTTTCTATTAATCGTCACGGAACTTTAAAAGCTTAAAAACACCTTTGTTTAATACTGGAACCTCTCCAAAAGTTGGAATAATGTTATATATCTTCTGAAATTCTGTTTGGGACTGAAAAGTTCCAGAGTTTATCATATGGATTCCTTTATATTTTTTATATGAATTTATATGAACGTGACCTGTATGGAATATGTCGGGGATATCTTCAATTACTAAATAATCCTCTATTTCAGAGGCAAGAGGCGTTCTTTCACCATATATTGGTGCAATATGTCTTTTTTCAAGAAGTTCCTTCATTATTATATCGGAGTTTTGATGAGATAATCCCTTAACAGTCATGGCCAGATCATCAAAACTTCTACCATGATAAATCAGTGTTTTTATACCCTCCAAACTTACTATGGCAGGATTACTAACAAATTCAACATTTTTAAGATTGTATAATGCCTCCGCATATTCTTCAGGAACCGCTGGCTGAGGTTCAGCTACTCTGGATGCATCGTGGTTTCCAGGGGCAATAATAATTTTTATATCAGGCCTTATCTGACCAAATAATCTAGCAGCTTCTTCATACTGAAGGGTAATATCTTTAATAGTTAACTCTTTATCCTGATGTGGATAAACACCGATTCCATCAACTATATCTCCGGCAACTAGTAAATATTTAACATTTTTAGCAATTTCAATTTGTTCCTGACTTCCAAATTCACAATTAATCCATTTAACAAATTTATTAAATACATCTTCTAAGAATGTGCAGCTACCAATGTGGACATCGGAAATAAAAACTATAGAAAAATCCATGGGTTTTTCTTCTATTCTGGGAACTCCTGGTTGGATTATTTCATTGGATATAACTAAATTTCCTTTTCTACTACCAATAATACCAATAACTTCATCTCGAACAATGATTTCTGATTTTTCGAAAAGCTTATGATTTTCATTATGCACCAAAACACTAATTTCTCCAGTTTCATCTTCTATTTCAAATATTTTATGCCCATTTTTAGTGTTTCGGAAGTCTTTAACCATTCCAATAATTTTAACTACGTCTTTGGTTTGAAAAATATCAGAAATAGGCAGATAATCTTTTAACTCTTTTCGTTTCATCAGAATATTTTTTATTTTACTGTATCTGTCATTAAAATAAGATATCATATCTTTGATATTTCCACTAGTGTAAGATTTTTTGCTTGTATCTTGTAGAACTTTAAAATTAAATTCAATATTTGGGCGAATATTTAAAGAAGATTCGTTATTTATTTCTGAAACTACTTCTGTAACCAATTCTGTATATGTGGAGTTAATATGATCAGATGCAATTGATAATCCATCATTATCAACATTTTTTTCAGTTTCTGAGCTATATTTTAAATCAGAAATTTCTAAATTATTTTCACTTGATACAGGAGAAATGCCTTCTTTTTCTAAATATTTATCTAGAATCTCTGGAGTTAATATTAAAATATCTCTTTTTTCAATACCTTTTCCAACAATATCCAGGATTAAAGAAGATGAAATATTAACTGGATTGTCTAACGTGTTAATTTTATCATAAGCTGAATCATTAACTAAAATTCCCGCATCAGCAAACTTAAATATAATATCTTGGCTCATAATAATCTTTGTTTTTTTATTAATTTTTTAAAGAAAATTTTATAAATAGAATTAATTTATTTTTTGTAATTATATCATTATAAAATTTGGGTAAAACTGATATTATACTTTTTTCAAATTTTTATTAGATTAAGAAGATTAATACTAATTAATATATCATAATTAATTAAATTAAATTTATATAAATTTTAAATAAGATTTATAACATAAAATTCTAAATCGTTAATGGTATATTATAATAAACATTTTATATTAAAATAAACTAATTAGCTTTGCTTTCCGAATTAAAATTCAATTAATGAATTAATTAATCCCACATTTAATAACTAGGGTGGTAGTTTGTCAAGAATTTTTAAATTTATAATTTTTTTAGCATTTTTTGTAGTATTCTTTGAGGCTGGACTAATAAGTTCTTATACTATAGTTACTTCACAACCTCCAGATATAGAACAGTTAATTGATATGCAGTTAAACAGAATCTCAGCCATTTTCAATATTGGTGAAGATGTTAATACGGCGCTAACTGGCAATCCAGACATAATAAATATCTCAAATACCAATCAAGTAGCTCAATCACTTCAAACTTTGGCTAAATTGGACGGTGTTGACTTAAAAACTCTTAATGCTACAACTTACGCTGATAAAAGTGGGGAAATAGTACCAGTAAATCTAACCGTGATGGGATATAAGGAAAATAGTACGGGGGGAACTAAATCTACCGGACAGATTGTTATAGTTCCAACTGCTGATTTCATGATTACTGCTACTGCTAACTCTAATAGTACTAGTAAAGGATTTTTAATTGATTTAAATTCAATCAAGATAGTTTCTATTTCCAGAATTTACAATTAATTAAGAAAAGCATATTATCACAATTAATTAATAACTGAAACAATAAAACAAAAGAAATAATGGTGATGCCATGATTCGCATTGTAGGGATAGGGGCTTCTACTAAAGATATAACAATCAGGGCATTAGAAGCGATTGAAAAATCTGAAGTAGTTATTGGATATAAAAAGTACATTAACTCTATTGAGGAATTATTGGATGGAAAAGAAATTATTAAAAAAGGAATGGGAGATGAAATTGCTAGGGTAGAACTCGCCATTCAGAAACATTTTGATGGGAAACAAGTTGCCATTGTAAGTTCGGGAGATCCAGGAATTTTTGGTATGGCCAATGTATTTTTTCAATTGCTGGGAAAATACAGTGGTATTGAATATGAAGTTATACCGGGAGTTACAGCAGCTACTTATGGGGCTTCTTTACTGGGATCACCCCTCCATGACTTTGCAGTTATTAGCTTAAGTGATATATTAACTCCTTTATCCGAAATAAAACGTAAAATTAAATACGCCGCGAGGGGAGACCTGGTAATAGTTTTATATAACCCTATAAGCAAAACTCGAAAAAAACCATTTAGGGAGGCTATTAAAATACTTTTGGAGGAAATTAATCCACATACTCCAGTTGGAATTATTAAAAGTAGTTGTAATCCCCCATATATCAGTCTAATTAATTTAAACGATTTAAATGAAAAAGAAATTGATATGTCTACTCTTTTGATAATAGGTAACTCGACTACATATATAGAAGATGGACACATGATTACTCCTAGGGGATATGTGGTTAAACAGCCTCTTCATGAGCTTTCCCGAGATTTTTACCAGAATTTTTTAGCTGGTAACATTGTTGAAGGACCAAATATAAATTGTGACTATTATCCTTGTCATCATCACTCTCAAAATTGTACTTTTTGTTACTGCCCATTTTATCCGTGTGGTGATGGTTCTACTGGTGGCAGATGGATAAAAGATAAGGCTGTATGGAGCTGTCAAGACTGTGAATGGATTCACAAATATGAAACAGTAAAATGTATTAGAAAACAACTGCCTTTAATTTTGGAAGATGTTGAAGATCTTAAAAAGAGAAAAAAAGAACTATTGAAACTTCGCAGAGAATGTATTCACCAGACCAGAAATTTAAATAATAAATAATATAAAAATTTTTGGTTGAATACTTTGTTTTTAAATACTATGTAATGATAAATCTATTTGATAGTCAAAATCTTTTTATTATAAGTTTATTATAACTTTTAATATCTTTGACAAGGAGGATAGAAGTTGTCAAAAAGTGTTAAGGATATTTTAATTGAAATGAAAAATATTTCAGAGCTTATGGTTGACCTTGCATATTCTGCACTTCTTTTTAATAGCAAAGATGCTGCCGAAGAAGTAAAAAAATTGGAAAATAAGGTTAACAGATTAAATTATGAAATTAAAAAGCAGTCTTTATTAGCAGCTCGTTCAGTGGAAGATGCAGAAAAATTAACAGCTCTTTTAGAGGTTGGAGAAGCCGCCGAAACAATTGGAAATTCGGCTAAAGACATTGCAGACTTGGTAATAAAAGGTATAAAACCTCACCCTGTATTTAAAATGGTAATGGAAGAATCAGAAGAAATAATAACACGAGTAACTATTCAAAAAGGTTCTGAAATCGCATTAAAATCTTTAGGTGATCTTCTTCTAGCTACAAGAACTGGAATGAGAGTTATAGCAATTAGAAGAAATGAGTCATGGATTTATGGCCCAGATAGAAATACTATACTATCTGAAGACGACACGTTGATCGCAAAAGGGAATGAAGCTGGATCAGAATTGCTTAATAAATTAGCCAATAATGAAATGACGTTGGACGAGCTTTAATTAGTTTTATAATCTCTTGCTTATTTTAAAATGATTGTATTAATCATTTAATGTTACATAGTCGGATGGTTTTTCAGTTTATTATCAAAAAATTAACAGATTAACTGAATTATTTTAATAATTATTAATTAAAAATATTTTATTGAGGCTGATTGGAATGATAGTGGGTGATTCGAGTGAAGATCATAAAAGTGGCACTGAAGAAGATCCGAGACGGAATGGAATCCACCCTATTATTAATATTCCAGGCTATAATAATATTATCTAAATGTATATTAAAACTTTTTTCATCTATTAAAAGTGCTTTTAATCACCTATTTATCTTTTTTAAAGAAGGGCGCAGAGCTCTTGGGGAAGGATTTTTTGCATTGTTTATTAGTATTATCGGATCTCTTTTTGCAGGGATTTTGCTTGGAAAAATGACTTTTTTCCTGGAAAACTATCCCGGACTAATTGTTCTTATTCCTGGTGCTATAGGGATGAGGGGAAATATTTTTGGTGCGTTAGGATCTAGATTAAGTTCCGATTTGCACATAGGTATCCTTCCACCTGAATTAAAAAAATCAAATATTCTAACACAAAATATCTCTGGAGCAATTATTTTAACAATAGTACTTTCATTATTACTGGCTTTTTTTGCTAAAGGATTTTGCATACTCTTAGGTTTTCCGAGTATAACTATTATAGATTTTACAATAATTTCTGTTCTGGGGGGCATTTTTTCGGGAATTATACTCATGCCTTTAACCATTATAATTGCTTTAAAAAGCTATGAAAATGGATGGGATCCTGATAATGTAACTACTCCTATTATAGCAACTATAGGTGATCTATTTACACTTCCTTCTATATTAGTAGCTGTTTTACTATTGGGGTGGATAAAAAATGGTTTTTTTGAGATATTTTTATTTATAATGTTTATTTTTATGGGATTAACAGGATTGATACTGGGATTAAGAGGAGAAATTGATTTAAAAAAAATTATTTATCAAAGTACCCCGGTCCTTCTTATATGTTCATTAATGGGTACTACCGCGGGCAGCATTTTAAATAGCAAACTTTCCATCATATTGAGTAATCCAAGTATTTTAACAATGGTTCCGTTATTTTCTGCCGAAAGTGGAAACTTGGTAAGTATATTAGGGGCTAGATTATCTTCAGGACTTCACTCTGGTTATATTAAACCCACTTTATGGCCAAATGAGGGTGCAGTTCTTAATTTTGGAATTATGATTACACTTGCTGTTATAATATATCCCTTAATAGGATTAATGGCTCATTTAGCTTGCCTATCTTTAGGAATACCTTCAGTCGGTTTATATAACATGATAATTATAAGTTCCATTGCAGGGTTTATTTTAACTCCTATTATGATGATCACAGCTTTTTATTTAAATTCTATTTCATATAGAAAAGGATTTAACCCTGATAACATTGTTATACCTTTATCAACTAGCATTACAGACCCATTAGCTAATCTAAGCCTTATTATAATTGCGATGGTATTTTTAGGGATATCTTTGACTCAAATAATCTAATATAATAAATTTATTTATTATTTCGGAATAATGAATTGATTAAAATTAAAACCATGTTTTTAAAACAAAACTACATTTTTGCAGTTGAAAATATTCTGCTTTTATATATTTATACTCTGTATTTTTAGGAACACCAACCAAAAATATTTTAAATGGGCTAAAATTTTTTCCGGGACATATAAAATGAATCCATATTGTTGTATTGTTTTTATTTCCAATCAAATCTTTTATTTTATCATTTAATTTAATTGGAGAGGAAGTAAATGAATTATTTTCATTAGAAATATTATCTACTGTATCTATAACCCAGTAAACGGATTCAATTGGAATGGGGCTTGGTTCGGTAATTAGGTAATAATCTGTTTTTTCTAGTTCTGCTGTACTAGTGGTGAAATGTTTACATACCCAGTAGCTTGAATATTCATTTTCTTGAAAATACATATGATTTAAATCACTATTTGATCCATCATGGGGGCATATATCTGAGGCTTCTTGCAGGAAATTATCAGATAAATTGGTGCTATTATTTTGATGCCAATTTATACCTATCACTGTATAATTACTAAAAAAATTACATTGTACCGTACGATTTACTAAAAACACTTCTGATGATAATATCGATCCTGCATCATTTTTTAGTACTAATGGGTCTATTCTTCTGTCAAAAGGGTATATAATGATACTTGATTTGATATTTTTAGAAAATATTTTGTTATCTACTAATAATGAATATTTTTTACCTAAACTGATGATTTTTTCCCATGAAAGAATATTTGATGAGCTTTCATTAGTATAATTATAGTTAATGGCCAAACCGGGAGAAACTCCGCTAGAACTACTCATTTTTTCCCAGTTATAAGGCGATCCTGAAGTTTTGATAAGTATATCTGCAGCTTCTAATGTACAGCGCTCTAGGGCGGCACGAGAAGAATAATCACCTACTAAAGTATTACCAAAATCCATAGCATCAGCAGAAATTCCAATAATAACGGTTATTATTATTAATGAAAGAAGTAAATCCGTTGAAAATACAAATCCTTCTGAATTAATCCATATACTCTTAAATTTATATTTAAAAAAACTTTTTTTTAAAATAATAGGCATTAATTTTTTAATTCGCTTTAATGATAACACAATAATTCTTCCTTTATTACATAAATTCATGAATCAATTAATTCCATATTTGACACCATGACCTTCATCCAGGAATAAAAAGTAAACTGTCTCATTTTTGATATCATAAGCTAAAGAATGGCCCATATAAGACTCTATTCCAAAAATAACATGATCTGAAGAACAAGGACCATTAATTATTATTGAATAGTTGCTATTACTAACAGGAACTGGTTGCAAAAAAACCTCCAAACCAAAGTGTTCACAAGTCTCTTTTGACTCTAATCGACATAAATAACAAGAACCATCATTACTATAATGATAAAAACCGTTAGATTGGCAATTTTTCATCGTTTCATTTGAACCATGGCTTTGATATGGTTCATATGGGCATTTTTTTATAATAAATGGAGAACTAGCATTTTCATAATAACTGGAATTATCAATATTTTTACTTTCAAGATAACTACTTAAAGATGTCCCATAGGATATTCTAACATTATCGTGATTGATTGAGCCATATGGTCTACATTTTAAAAAGGGAAGAGGATCTGGCATTCCTTCTATTGATACTAATCTGGATAATTTTTCTTCATGTTTCAAATTTTCAGTTTTTAAATTCAATGTGAAATCAAATTCAATTAAAAAAGGATCATGGGGTGAAGTTTCAATACTATCTACATTACAACTAACATTCATGTTTTGATTATTGTATGTTGCAGTTAAATCATTAATTTGCAGCTGTAGTTGGGTTTTAATGGACTCAGTACTGTTAGTAATCGTTTTATTATCATCTATTAGGCTTAAAGAAATATTTAACATGGTTTCTCTGGCTAAAATAGGTATATTTCTTTTTATATCTCCTGCAGCAAATGATACCTTTTCTGAATGTATAGATTGGTCTATCATTTCATTTTCACCTTGAAAAAAATTTATAAGAGACACACTAATCAATATTACTGGTATTAGGAGTAAAAATGAAGTTCCAGCCATCACATATCCTTTTTGATCCATGATTTCACCTAAAATATGTATTACATTTATATTAATAAATTATTATTTATTTTATAAAAATATTACTATTTTATATTTAAATAATAAATTTAATAAAATAAAAAATTAGAAAATAATATTTTTATCAAAAGAAAATAAACTAATAATATGACTATTTGTTCAAATAAAGATTATATAGTCTAATAAATAATTCTAAATGAATTAATACCTTTATTTAATTTTAAATTCTTTTAAGATTATTTTAATCTAGGATGCACCAAAGAATTTAATTACCATGACCTCCAAGATTAAATGAGTATTTAAATAGAATTTTTTATATTAAAAATTTCTTTGTCTACAATTTGAGATATAATTGCTTTAATTATATATCATATTAATAAAAAAATAGGATTATGGAGGATTTAAATGTCAGACACAGTAAGAGCATGGCGTCATATTCCACAACGTTATAATTTAATTGGTTCTAAATGTGCACAATGCGGCACTGTTTTTTTCCCTAGCCGTATAATCTGTCCTGAATGCAGAAGAAAAGGGCAATTGGAAGATATAAATTTAAGTGGAAAAGGTAAAATATATACTTACTCCGTTATTACCACTCCCACTGAAGAATTTAAGGAAATAGCTCCTTATGTAGTTGCTATTGTCCAATTAGAAGAAGGAGCTAAAGTTACCACTCAGATAGTGGATTGTAACTCTGATGATGTTCAAATTGGCGACGAAGTGGAAATGGTATTTAGACGAATCAGAGAAGAAGGAAATGATGGAGTGATATCATATGGATTCAAATTCAAGCTCAAAAAGTAAAATTGGTGTATTATTGGTAGGTCATGGTAGCAGATTACCCTATGGGGAAGAAGTACTCAAGGGCCTTGCTGAAATTTATCGAAAAAATTCAGAATATCCTGTTAAAATAGGTTTCATGAATATGAACAAACCTTCAATACCTGCAGCAATAAACGAACTTTCTAAAGAGAATGTAGATAAAATTATTGTAACTCCTGTTTTTTTGGCTCATGGAGTTCACACTAAAGAAGACATACCTCATATTCTAGGTCTGGATAATGGGCATGATTGCTCACACGGCCATTCACATAACCACAACGATGAGGTAAATGAAGAGATACTTTTTGATGGTGAAATAATATATACAGAACCTTTAGGCGCGGATTCCAGATTAGTAGATGTTATTAAGGATAGAGTAAATAATGCTATTTAAATATTAATCCTTTTTTTAATTAATATACAAAATATTTTTTTTTTAATTATTGGTTCGATTTAAATCATTAATTTGATTGATATATACCTCATTATTAAATATCCACAAAATTTTACTATTATATAAAAATTTATTTTTAATGATAAATACTATATTAATCAATGTCTCATAAAAAAAAAATAATAAGTGATTTTGGTGAGAAGAAATTGATAACCAGAATTATCAAAAAAACACGAAAATTACAAAGTGATTATTTTTCTAATGATTTACGTATCATGAATAGTTTGGGAGATGATGCTGCTCTAATTGATTTTGGCTCTTATTATCTCGTGGCATCGTCTGATATGCTAATAGAAACTTCCCACTTTCCCAAACAAATGAAAGCTAGTGAAATTGGATGGAAAATTGTAACAGTGAATATTAGTGATCTGGCAGCAATGGGGGCCCATCCGATGGGTTTTTTAGTTTCAATGGGCCTTCCTAAAGAAATGGACATTGATTTCTTTGATGAAATGGTAGATGGGATTTTGCAGGCATGTAAATACTATAACTTACCTCTTATTGGGGGGGATACTAATGAATCCCCACAACTAGTTTTGGATGGCACTGCTATTGGAAAGGTTGATAAAAAAAAAGTTTTGATGAAATCTGAAGCCGAAAAGGGAGATTTATTGGCTGTGACTGGTCCACTGGGACTGGCTGCCGCGGGATTCGAATATTTACTTTCCGAAAATTATCCAGAAATAAAATCTGAAAAAAGTAAAAATTCAGAAAATCTGAAAAAAACTCTGCGATTAGTCACTAAACACGCTTTTAAGCCTAAAGCAAGGTTAAATGAGGGTATATTGGCCACACAATTCGACCAGATAAAGGGAGCTACGGATATTACTGATGGATTGGTAAGTGAGTTGGAAGAAATTATAAACGCTTCAAAGAATTCGGATATGAATTCCCAAAGTTCTATTGGGATTAAAATTTATGAA
>JAUXXK010000335.1 GCA_030681145.1 Methanobacteriaceae archaeon
AGACATGGTAATAGATTCATGTTCTTTTAAATAGTTCATAACTATAATTTGATTCTCATTTAGGCCTAGGCCTTTTAGAGTTTCTTCCATACAAGCCACTCTCATTAAATAAACGGAGAAACCACCAAATTCTTCCTTAAATTCAGCTTCAGGGAGGCCATTATCCTTTAAGGAATTCAATATTCGCCTTATGCCAGAACCAAATACTTCTACCAGGCCTGCCCTAAAAAATACATCTGCAATGAGCGGATTTCTGGTGGCCGAAGGATGAGGCTTTTTAAGATCCTCCAGAGTCATCCCTCCAAAGAGGCCTCCAGGATTAAAAAACCAAATATTATCGTCATATATTTTAATTTGATTTTGTATGCTGTGTTTGAAATAGTCCCGGTGAATGATTGAATTAAGTAATGATTCTCTAATTGCTTTTAAAGGGTAATCCCAAATTTCTTTTCTTCTTAATTCATCATTTATGGAATATTCCACATTTATAGAATTTTTTATAGCTTCTTCTGCTTCCTGAACTTGTAGAAAAAGATTACCTTTTATATGTCTATCAGAAATACTGATTTCTCCTTTAAATTTTATGACTCGGATTATTGCATTATTAAAGTATTTCTGAGGATTTTTTCCAAATAATATAATTGCGGCGTGAGTGAGCTTTCCATCGACTATAAGGTTTAATTGTGTGAGTATTTGTTGAATATCAAATGTTGTGTAATCTAACAGTCTCCCACTATTTACTGCTCTTTTTATAAATATTTCCAGAGTGTTGGGATCTATTTCTTCCAACCCATAATCTCCTGTAATTCCATCCCAGTTAGTACCTCTTAAGAAAAACTCTTTTAATTCATCATCCCTCATTTCAGTGGTGGAA
This sequence comes from Methanobacteriaceae archaeon, assembly GCA_030681145.1. Lineage (GTDB taxonomy): Archaea > Methanobacteriota > Methanobacteria > Methanobacteriales > Methanobacteriaceae > JAUXXK01. The sequence continues at coordinate 875 of JAUXXK010000335.1, forward strand.
CTTCCCACACGCTTGTAATATCGGCCATTATATGAAATTGGGTTGGTGTTTTTTTCAATTTGAATTCTTAAAATTTTAGTATCATGCTCTTGGAAACAATTTATTATAGGATGAATTCCCATTTTATTTAAGATTTTAGTGGTTATTTTCCTTACAGATTCTTCTGAACAATCAAAACCAATTATATTTCCATCATCAGAGACACCGCAAAATAATGTTCCTCCAGATGTATTAGAAAAAGCAGAAATAGTTTTATATCCATTTTCATTCATGACTTCTTTAAATTCTACTTTTGTATTTTCTCCTTCCTCTAAAACAGTAGAAAAACTCATTTTAACTCTCCAAGTCTATAAACTTGTTATGATATTTATTAGTATTAATTATTTATAATTTTTGTATTATGTTTAATGAAAATCTGGCTAGTTATCTAATAAGAACCTAACTTGAAAGATAATTATTGATATTAAAAATGTAATTTATAAAAATCAATGGATAATCTTTATGTCTTATGATCATTCGGGCCAATTTAGTAGTTCCATTTCTAATTTTCCAAGGGTTAGTTTTTCAGTAATTATGGTTTTACTGTATTCGATTATTTCTTGGGGGTGTTCCTGATAGTATTTCCAATCATCCAGGTCCATGTATATTTTCATATTTTCCGGTTTTCTTTGGTGGAGCTTTTCCAGTTTATTAATTGATCCATATGTTTTTTCAAAGCCATGAATTAATTCTGCACCGCTTATTTCTCTTATGAGAGTTACTTTCATTTTAAAAGCTCCATTAATAATTCTTTTTTATTTATTCCATTGTTTCTCTTAAATGTGATCCATAATTAAATTATCAACAGTTTTTAAATCATTATATTTGATAAGAAGGTGATTTTTCTTCTCCTTCAATGTGTATATGGGAAAATCCATGAAATTATCTAGCCTTATATTGTCTGGTATTATAACTATGGCCCCGCCTCTTTTACTTACTCTCGATATATAATTTTATCCTGAGATTTGAGGAATGGTTTTTCATGTGTTGTTATGTTAAAGATGACTTTTATTTTTTTGTTGTATTATTTACATCACTTAATTTCTATTCTAAAATTTTATTCTGTTACTTTATCATTATATGATTCATAAAAAAAAAGAATGAAATTACTTATTGAATAATTGTATTAATTATATTAATTTGAATAATATGGTAGAACTACCATAACGTTATGGTGATATTACCATAATAAAGTGAATGCTGGAATAAGGCAGACTATTTTTTAAGGGTTTTGCGGGGTTGAAAAATGAAAATTAGTCTAGTTTAAGTCCATAACTATGGGAGTCGCCTATATCTGTCAAACACTTATTTATCCTGTTCCACAGATATGGCCAATTTATTACTGTTTATCATCATTCTTTTTCGGGATTAGTTTAAATTAAATATTAGTTTAAAATGTTTAGACTACCTCAAAGCTTAATAAAACAATAAAAAAGCGTTAAAACAATTAAAAAAAGAATTCTAAATAAAATTAATTAAAAAAGAAAATGGAATGGGCCTTTAATAGGATCTCCATTTTTTATACCTTTTGCTCCAGTAGAACTTTTTGGTATTATATTTTTTCCAGACTTTACCATTGTTATAGACTTTATAGTATCTAACTGTCTTAACTTTCCAGCCACGGATCCATTTATAAGAGTTTTTACGTTTCAAAATGTATTTGGGTGTGCTTTTACTAACAGATGTGGTTTTATTAATGGTATCTGATGATTTAATAATATTTTGGCCGGCTGCGGTTAATTTCCAGCGCCTTTTGTAAGATTTTTCAGATCCTGTTACACCGCAATAATCAGAATCACATTTTCCACAAGTTAATTCCTTTTCAGGAACTTTCTTGGGGTTCATTTTTAATGTATTATGACGCTTACACCCCGGGCAGTAATTCTCCCAGGATTTATAATACCACTTATAGCTATAACCCGAGCCTCCTATGCTGGGTTTAAAATTTCCACTGATGGTGGCAGCGTTTACATCATTATCTGGATTTAAAATAAATGATCCGAATACAGTTAAAATAAAAATAGAACAAACAAATAGGACTTTAACGAGTCCCTTTCTCAACGAAGGGTCATCTGTCATAGGTATCAAATTTATTTAACCTACTATATATACTTTAATTTTCCATATTCCCAAAAGAAGACCTAACAGGAACTTGTTTTAAAAATAGAGGACTACAAAAAAGTTAAATAATTATTTAGTTAAACCAAAAACAAGAAAAATCAGTAAAACTCCATTTTATCTGATAAATCTTTTATTCTCAAGTAAAAATTCTACAAAAAGCAGTAATGAACACTAATAAATCCGCATTTCTAAAAATACATTTTAATTTTTATTATATGGGATTCAATGGGTTTCTAAATTGTTAAATTTAAGTATTGATGCTCAAATATCTTTATTTAGTGATAAAAATGAAGCACCACTTAAATTACAGTAAAGAAGACCCTAACATATCCTCATAACTGTAAGAGGTACAGTTCTTATATGTTTTAATAATTTATCCGGTTTTTTCTATTGAGGTGTTTTTTGAAATTACTTCCTTAAACCCAACTTAACAACTGTTTCTTCGGTTTTATTCATGTCAGGAATCATAGAATTTTCTCCATTAATACTAGTATATTCTCCTGAGATCACGCCGATTTCAGCGTTATTTATATCGAAGCCAGTAACTAAATTTTCAAATATAGTTGTTTCCAAGGGAGGTATATCAGTTTTTACATTTTGCATCAACTGGTTCAAAATAGTTGGAGCCTGAAGCATGTTAGAGGGGTTTAAAATTTCGCCAAGAATGGAGTTTATGGCTTCCCGATGTCTCCTCATTCTTCCACCCTCTGATTCAGAATCTTGTCTGAATCGAAGTAGGATTAAAGCTTCATCACCAGTTAACCGACTCATTCCGGTTTTTCCATTTAACTTTGGCCTAACAGCGGAAATATGGGGATCAACATACATATTAATACCACCCAAAGCATCCACAGTTTCTTTGAAACTAGTGAAGTCTACAGTAATATAATAATCAATCTTAACATTCAAAAAGTTCTCCACAGTAGTTTTAGTGGTGTCTATATCACCATAGGCATATGCACTGTTAATTTTAGCCACTCCTCTTCCTGGAATTTCCACCATGGTATCACGGGGTATAGAAAGCAGAGATAATTCATTAGTTTTTTTATCAATGGAAAAAATGGTAATGGAATCGGTGAATCCATTATGCTCTGGAGTTCTGGCATCTGCACCTAATAATAATATATTAACTCTTTCTCTGTTTCCTGTAATAGAAGTAAAATTATTATATAAACCTAATGCCAAAACAGATAGCCCTATAATGGTTATAAGTAGTAATAATATTATTTTCTTTTTATTCAAATTTATACCTCACATTCTGTATTTTTATTAACCCATTTAATGGTTAGTTTGGAGTTTTCAGTTAATTTTATAATTAAAAATCATCATTAATCAATTATAATTGATATTTTATCAAGTTAATTGGATAAATAATATTATGTATTTGTTATAATATGTGCATTTCCATATATAAAATCTTCCTTTAATTTACTTCAAAGAAAATTTCAAAATACAAAAATTAAAAGACAATATTAACCTACCCATTACATCTAAAGGTACTCAAGAAGCCAATCATAATATTAAGAGGATAACCCTGCTATTTTCAGTCCAACAGCTTTGAAGTATCTTAGTATTCATACTAGGTATTTTGTTCATCATTGGATTTTTGGCAATAGGATACTACAGAAAAAACAATATATAAGAATAAAAATGCAACAATTATTTTTTTTTAATAGGATAAATTTCAAATTTAATTTAAAGAAAATTATTTTAAAAAATTCAAAATAAAAATTATTGGGGATATTTAATATTAATTTATACTAAAATTTAAACCAAATCACTCTTTTAAGGCCCAGTAACACCTTTTAGGGGAGATAATGGTTTCGTCTTTTTTAAGATCCTTCATAATTTTATCCACTTCTTTTTTCTCCACACCTGAGATTTGACTGACCTTGGTGGCGTTTAAAGGTTCTTCAGATTCTTTGAATGCTTTTATAACTTTTTCCTTATTATCCATATATTATCACCTGTAATTTACTTAAAACATATATTATTTTTAGATTGATATAAATTAATTAGTGGATATTTTTAGTTTTTTAGATTAATATAAATTTATAAGTGAATTTATTAATGTTATATATCTATGAAAATATGAACCATCAATGAATAGGACTATCATTAATATTTATAATCAATTTTAAACCAGTTGGATTAATTATATAACAATATTTTTCCACTACATCATACATACCCCAAAATGGAGATAAAAAAATGTTGGACATATTATTCTTTCTTATAATGGTTTTTATAATAGCTTTAATCTCGGGTAAGATAACTAAATTACCAGTAACGGCC
>JAUXXK010000349.1 GCA_030681145.1 Methanobacteriaceae archaeon
CACACCCAGGACTGCAAACCATTGCCCCCGCATCAATAAATGTTTGAATAATACCATCAGCCAATGATTTAGCATAAATTTCCGCAGAAGCAGGAACGATTACCATTCTAACATCTTCATGAACTTTTTGATTCTTTAATACATCAGAGGCTAGTTTTAAATCCTCGTATCTACCATTGGTACACGATCCTATGAAAACTTGATCAATATGAGTTCCTTCTACTTTACTAATTGGTTTTACATTATCCACATCATGAGGGCAAGCAATCTGAGGCTCCATATCATTTACATCAAAATTAAATTCTTTATAATAAGAATAATCTTCATCAGACTCATAAATTTGAAACTGAGATCTGCTTCTCTTTTTTAAGTAATCAATAGTTGAAGGGTTAGGTTTTATGATCCCATTTTTGGCCCCCATCTCCACGGACATATTGGTAATAGTCATCCTTTGAGAAACTCCCATGTTATCAATGGTTTCACCACAATATTCAACTGCATTATAAGTTGCCCCATCTGCACCAATTTTACCAATAATATTCAATATAACATCTTTTGAAGTTACATTTTCCGACAAACACCCATTGACATTTATTTTAATAGATTCAGGGACCATGAACCACGTTTTTCCAGTAGCATACACCAAAGCCAAATCCGTTGAACCCATTCCTGTTGCAAATGCACCAAATGCACCATAAGTACATGTGTGAGAATCCGCGCCAACAATTACTTTTCCAGGCTGTATAAATCCTTTTTCAGGAAGTACTTGGTGACATATTCCTTCACCATGCATGTAAATATTTTTTATTCCTTGTTCTCTAGCAAAATTTCGGGTTACCTTTTGAAACTCTGCAGATCCAATATTATTGGCTGGAAAATTATGATCAAAAACTATTACGATTTTTTCAGGATCCCATACTCTTTTAGACACCTTATAGAACGTTTTAATTGCAGGAGGTGATGTTCCATCATGGCTCATGGCCATATCAACGTTAGCCTCTATAATTTCTCCAGGCACAACTTCTTTTTTTCCAGCTGCACTGGCAAGAATTTTTTCAGTTATATTCATATATAATCCTCAAATAAAGTATTATTTATAAAGTTATAGGATTTTTATTTATATAAAATAATTAGATTAAATTATATTAAAATCAGATTATTTTTAAGGAGTTTAATATTTCTGGGTAAATGTAATTGCTGAATTTAAATATCCACAGGACCCGTGACAGATTTCACAATCTTCTTAAAAAGATCATCATTGATGTATGTGCCTTCTTCACGGCTTTTTTTAACTTTTTTTAGAATTTTACATAATTCATCAGTGGTTACTTCTATCCCACACCCTTCAAGCTTAGCTTTAACTGCTCGACATCCTGAATGTTTGCCTAAAACAATTTGACGATTTTGACCTACTAATTCCGGTAAAAAAGGTTCATATGTTAGAGGTTCTTCGATTACCGCATCGACATGAATTCCTGATTCATGCCTGAATACATTTTTCCCCACAATTGGCTTATTTTTAGGTACAGAGACTTTAGTGTGCTTTTCTACCAATAAAGATAATTCCTGGAATATTTTAGTGTTAAAACCTAGATCCAACCCATACATGATTAATAAATTCATAACCAGTTCTTCTAAAGAAGTATTCCCTGCCCTTTCACCAATTCCATTTACTGTAGTAGATACTGCATTTCCTCCTGCTAAAAGACCAGATATGGAATTTGTTAAAGCCATACCAAAATCGTTATGACAATGAAGAGCAATATCTGCACTTAATTCGGATCTTAGTTCTCTGACCAAAAAATCCATTCCTTGAGGATTGATTGCACCCACAGTATCTGCAATATGTACTCGATCAACCCCATAATCTTGTGCTTTTAAGTAAATTCTTTTTAGAAAATCAAGATCTGTTCGGGTAGCATCTTCTGCAGAAAATGCTACAAAAATTCCATGGTCTTTTGCATATTCAATGGATTTCATACAAACATTTAAAGCCTGTTCACGGCTTAGTTTTAATTTATGTTTTAGGTGAATGTCTGAAGTTCCCATGAAAGTTATTATGCCATCCACATCACAATCAAGAGCTACATCAATATCTTCTTTTTTTGTACGTGAGAGTACAATTATTTCTGCATTAAGATCTTCTTGAACGACTTTTTTTACAGAAGCCTTTTCTTGTTCAGATACAACAGGAAATCCAGTCTCAATTTGATGTATTTTCAATTCATCAAGTTTTCTGGCAATTTCAAGTTTTTCTTGTGCTCCCAAACATACACCTGGAGTTTGTTCACCATCTCTAAGAGTAGTATCATATATTGTGATTTTTTTAGGAAATTCGAGCTTTACTTCCTTATTAAAAGGACTTACAAAATACTTCAAAAGATTCCCACCTTGTATTTAATATAATTTAGTTTTTTTACTAAAATAATCTGCTAAGAGTATTAAATTAGTTATTTAAAGTTTTTAAATAGTTTATATAATATAAATTTTTTATTTTTCAAATCTAACCAAAGATTACTAGTTGAATTCAATTACAAAATTTTTATTTGTTGAAGTATAAAAAAGTACCACTGAAGAAGTCTTCCGGCAGATAATTGATTATTCATTAATAAAATTTTAAATAACTCATTAAATACCCATTAATTCCAGATAAGATTTTCTTTCAAAGCCTTCAGTTATTCCCAGCTTTTTAAAAATGTCAAAAATTTGATGAATTGATTGTTCAAAATCTTCGCCATCGTCTAAATCTTTTTCGATTTCCATAAATATTCCAGCTTTTTTAACTGTGTCCAAAGTAATAACAAATTCTTGAAGATAATATATTTCTCTGTCTTTTATCACAGTTTCTACAGGTTTAAATCCTAAGCTTTCAAAGATATTTTGGGTTATTTCAGCATCTTCTACACCGACTTCAAATTCTTTACGAGTTTTGCTTGATTTATCAATCTTAGCACCTTTATAAGTAATAAAAACTTTTAAATCATTATTTTCCGGTATTTTTCTTATTCTTAATGCTTCATCTGTTACAGCAAAATCTCTATAAGGTGCATTAAAATAAGTATCCTCCTGACGTTCAGTTTTTACCTTAAGTGCATTTAGTTGCTTAAGTTTTTTTCGTATAGGGCCAAATTCTTTTACCCTTGCTTTAACTTCTACTTCAATCAAAAAATCACCAAAATTCTCTAGTATTTAATTACATTAAATTGTATTTGAAAATTAAATAAAGTTAAAAAAATGTGAATAATTATTAATTATTTCATTTGATTTTTTATATATTCCCTTAAGAATATTTTTGAATCCTCTATTTGAATGATATAATTATCAATTAAATTGTCAAGAACATCATAAGGAGCTATTTTCTCATCCTTTTCTATTTTTAATAATTTAATAGCCATTCTAGCTTTTTTATCTGTTTTTTTGTTATTTTTTAAGGATTCATTAACTTTTTCTATGTTATTTATATACTCTTTGCGAATTTTTCTAGCATCAATTCGAATATTGAATTTTATCTGTTTTAGTACTTTTTGATACTCTTTTAATTTTGTGAGAAGTGATGTCGCTTCCATTAAAGACTTTGGCTCTAAATGAAATCCTTCGACTCCTAATTCAGATATTTGCTGTTTATACAATTTAATATTCATTTTATCCTCCCCCCAGTGGAATATGAATTCAATTTACAACATTAAGACTAATTTTTATTTACTATAAATTTATATAAGTATATATCCATAAAGATATTTATTATAAATAGGATATTTAATTTATTGTTGTTTGTTATAAAAAAATAAATTATAATTTTTAATAGGTGCTTTTAAATAGCATTATTAATATATTGGATTTAGAAACTGTGTTATGAATTATTTTATATCATATCGATAAATGGCACAGGTGAATGATATTATGTATATGTAATTAAAGTTATTAACCACTACTTTTTTAAGTGCATTATATAAATAACGATTTATACATTTATAAAATAATAAAATTCTTCTAATTTATACTGGGAGGTATATCACTTGACCGATGTGGATATTAAGATTGAAAACATTGTAGCCTCTGCAACTCTTGGAAAATCCATTGATCTTCCTACAGTTGCTAAAGCACTTGAAGGCGTTGATTTTAATCGCGAACAGTTTCCGGGTTTAGTATATAAACTTAAAGAACCCAAAACTGCAGCTTTGATATTTGGTTCTGGAAAGTTGGTTTGTACAGGTGCGAAGTCCATTGATGACTCAAAACTGGCCATAAAAATAACTGTGGATCAGATGAGAACCATGGACCCGGACATTCCAGAAGAATTTGAAATAAAAATACAAAACATAGTTGCTTCGGCTAATTTGCAGAAAACTTTAAACCTCGAAGCAGTAGCTTTAGGATTAGAAAATACTGAATATGAGCCAGAACAGTTTCCTGGACTGGTGTATCGATTAGAAGACCCTAAAGTGGTTCTTTTATTATTTGGATCCGGAAAAGTAGTTTGTACCGGAGCAAAGAGTTTTGGAGATGCCAAACTTGGTGTCGCTAAAACTCGAGACCGACTCGGCGAGTTGGATTTGATTTAATTGGTGATAATTTGATTAAACTTGTAGTTTTTGACCTTGATAATGTTATTATAGACGGCGAAGCCATAGACGAAATAGGAAAGTTAATGGGCGTCCAAGACCAGATTATAGAGATTACAGAAAAAGCCATGCAAGGCAATGTGGATTTTGAAACAGCCATTAAAGAAAGAGTTAAATTGCTCAAAGGCGCTTCAATCGAAGATATAAAAAAAATATCTGACGAAATGCCTCTAATGAAAGGTGCTGAAGAAACCATTGCAGCCTTAAAAGAGAAAAAATACAAAGTAGCCATTATTAGTGGTAGTTTCGACTTGATTGCCAATTCTATCAAGGAAAGATTGGGCTTTGATTACACATTCTCTAATACATTGCTTGAAGAAGATGGAATTTTAACCGGAGAGGTTATCGGCCCGCTGGTAGAAGGTTCCAAATTCGATGTTTTATCTAAGCTGGTGGAAGATGAAAAAATTTCATTAGAAGAGTGTGTAGCAGTAGGAGACGGCGCAAACGATATATCCATGATCGAAGCGGTAAAAATTGGGATAGCGTTCAATGCTAAGCCAGCACTTAAAGAAATAGCTAACGAAGTAATTGAAACCCGTGATTTAACTGAGATTATTTCTCTATTAGAAAAAAAAACCAACTTGGAAAAAGATAAAAAGCAATCTACCAAGATTGAAGGAAACTTGGACAATGCTATGGATAAAAAAGACGAGTATGAGAAAAAACTTTCTAAAATCTCAGAAGAACGGGAGCAGTTTAATCAAAAGGCTAAAAAACACCGTGAGATAAGGGACGAACTCAACAACAGTCTTAAAGAAAATTTAAATGTTGCCATTGAGTTCCGGGATAAAAGAAATAAAATTAACGAAGAAGTTGAAAAAAACAAAAAGCTTCGTGATAAAGCTAATGAAGAACTTAAGAAAATGGAATGGTCTTCTGGAAGAAGAGACCGAATGAAGATCGAAAATGAAATTAAAAAGATTGATAAAATCATAGAAACCCGTGTTCTGGACATTAAAAAAGAGAACAAGTTGGTAAAAGATGCAAACGATCTTCGTAAAAAACTCATGGAAATTCAAGAAGACGAAGGAGTTCATGAAGAAGCTCAAAAGCTTAAAGAAACATCTGAATCTTACCACGCGAAAGTTGTTGAATTGTCTGAACAGGCACAAGAAAATCACGAAAGTATGCTCGAATACTTCCGGAAAACAGATGAAATACGGACTAATGCAGATGAAGCGCACCAAAAATTCTTAGAATACAAAAACAGTGCCTCCGCAAAACATGAGGATTTCAAATCTGTGTTGGGAGAAATCCATAAGGTCAACAAACAATTAGGTGGAATGAGATCTAAACGAAAAGATATTGAAAATCGAGCTTCACGGAAAAAAGATCGAGAAGAAAAAGAAAGAGCAGAAGAAATATACCGTAGGTTCAAAGAGGGTAAAAAAGTTAGTACAGAAGATATTATGCTATTGCAAAAACATAATATTGTTTAAATAAGGAGATATCTCCTATTAACCTCCCCTATAATTTTTTAGCAAATAAACTGGAATATTGAGTTATCATAAATAACTATTTTAACTTTTTATTTTCTCATTTCTTTAAAATAAGAATTTCAGTCTTTAGTTAATTAATTCCATGGTGATATCTAAATGGAAGATAATAAAAAAGAAAAAATAGAAACCTGCTATATGTGCCTCGAAAAATTCGATATGAATGAAGGCGATTTATGCCATTATCACTATGGAAAGTTTCCAATGTGTAATTATTGCAGTGAATTTTACGGTTTTTATAAAAAATATTAATTTTAATTATTGTATCGTTATTTTTACTACATTTTTGTATTTAGTAAGTTAGTTAGATTTTTTTTTATACTTGTAAAAATTAAATAACAACAATTATATTTCCTAAGACATTAATTTAAAGTTATAATTATTGATAGCGGATTTATTATAACATTTAATTAAAAATATTATTAAAACACTGAAACTGAGTGATACCATGCATGAGGTCATTATCTGTGAAAAACCTAAGTCCTCTGAAAAAATAGCACAGGCCCTATCTTCAAATGCTGAGAAAAAAAAATATAAGAAGGTTGCTTACTGGGAATTTGAAAAAAATGGGAAAAAAACTACCATTTTATCCGCAGTAGGTCACCTTTACTCGTTAGTGCCATTAAATCCTAAAGAGGAACAATTCTTTGATTTAGATTGGGTGCCTCTTTATGATGTGGATAAAAAAAAAGCATATGTTAAAGATTATGTTAATGCTATAAAAAAATTTTCAAAAGGCGCTAATAAATTTATTCACGCCTGTGATTACGATATAGAGGGCACTCTTATTGGATATAATGCTTTAAAATATGGATGTGGGGATTCAGCAGTTGATAATGCATTAAGAATGAAATTTTCCACATTAACTAAAGAAGACGTAATTAATGCATATCAAAATCCAATTGATTTGGATATCCATCAAGTAGACAGTGGTATTGCCAGACATATACTTGATTTTATTTTTGGAGTCAATATATCAAAATCATTAATGAAATCTGTTAAAGAATCAACAAAAAGATTCATTAAACTATCCGCTGGAAGAGTACAGACCCCTACTCTTTCTATATTGGTAGACAGGGAAAAAGAAATTCGTAAATTTGTTCCTGTTCCTTACTGGGTTATCAAAGCATTTTTAGAAGGAGACATAATTGCTGATAGCAAAAAAGGCAAGATATTTGATAAAGAAGAAGCTGAAACCATATTATCAAATTGTGATGGCAATGATGCATTAGTAGATAATGTGGAAATAAAACAAACCAATAAACAACCACCATTTCCATTTGATTTGGGAAGCTTACAATCAGAAGCTTACAGCATATTCAGTTTTAGTCCAAAAAGGACGCAGCAAATTGCTCAAAGTCTTTATACCGAAGGTTACACTTCTTATCCACGTACATCCTCTCAAAAACTCCCAAAAAGTATTGGTTATGAAAAAATCTTTAAACAGCTTTCTGGTGATTCATCATTCAAAAAACAAATTAGCAAACTTCCTAAACCTTTAAAACCCAATGAAGGCAAAAAAACTGATGAAGCACACCCTTCAATCCATCCTACAGGAGTTCTGCCAAATAAACTGAATACTGATGATCGTAAGATCTATGAACTTATTGTATACAGATTTATAAGTATATTTGGTGAAAATGCAATTATAGAAAGTATGAAAACTGAATTAAAAATTGGAAATGAAGATTTCAGCTTTCGTAGAAAAAAATTGGCATATTCTGGATGGTTAGAACATTATCCCTTCCGTAAAGTTGAAAATGAAGAGTTTCCGGATATTGAAAAAGGTGACACACTTCAAGTAGAAAAAGTGGTATCCGAAGAAAAAGAAACAAAGCCACCTGCTAGATATAATGAAGCATCTTTAATTCGAGAGCTGGAAAAAAGAGGTTTAGGTACTAAATCAACCAGAGCAGATATAATATCAATACTTTATAATCGAAAATATATTGAAGGGAAACAAATTACCGTAAATCAACTGGGAGAACATATTATTGATACTCTCAGAGAATACTGTAACCAAATAACTAGTGAAGAACTAACCCGTCAGTTTGAAAATGAACTACAAGAAATAATGGAAGACAATATAACTAAAGATAAGGTTATTGATGATGCTAAAAAAGAGGTTCTATCCATTCTAGAAGACGTGGAAAAAAATAAACTGAAAATTGGTAAACAGATCTATGAAGCTTATCAGCAAAGCAGAATCGTGGGTGTGTGTAAGTGTGGTGGTGACTTAGTTCTCAAATATTCACCAAGAAATAAAAGTACTTTTGTAGGATGTTCCAAATATCCAGACTGTAAATTTACTTATTCTTTGCCCCGTGGTGCCAGCGTACTTAAAACCCAATGCGAAAAATGTGTGCTGCCTCTTATATCATATGGAAAACCCCGACAGCGCGCATGTTTAGATCCTAAATGTGGTAAAGAAGGGGAAGAAACCCCTCCAGAAATAGTTGGGAAATGCCCAGACTGTGGAAAAGAACTAGTAAAGCGATCTGGAAGATATGGGGAGTTTATTGGATGTTCTGGTTTTCCTAAATGTAGATTTACACAGTCTGTAGAAGAAAAAGCAGAGAGTTAAATAAAAAAATCACATTATTTCTTTTTTAAATTGTATCTTTTTAATTATTTTAAATCACCTTCTTGAAAATAAATAAATCTCAATTTTGAAACACAATACTAAGCCACCGCAGAAATAGTCAAATCAACTATTTGATAATAATCATTAAAGACTCAAAAATTAAAATTATGATTTCTATCCACACATAATCACATTACTAAATGCCCATAAAACCGTTATTTGTCATTTTATTTATTTTAATAATCTATTTTTCATTTTAAGCAAATTTAACGAT
>JAUXXK010000109.1 GCA_030681145.1 Methanobacteriaceae archaeon
ACTTTGCTTGTTGATGTGTTAAAGTAAATAATTATTCTTTATATTCTTTATTTTCATAAATCTTTTTAAGATGATTGTGAATCATATCTTATTTTTTTTTGTTGCTTAACAATATTTAAATAAAATCACATATCACTTAAATAATAAATTAATTTAATAAAAAAATTTATTTAATTCACTCTAAAATAAGGAATGAACTTCTCATGAACTCTATGTTTGTAGCAGGAATAATGAATCAAAATATCAATGGATTTTATTTTATAAATTCTGGTCTTGAACATGCAGTTCTAGATATATTAATGATATTGATCACTGATTTAGGAAGTTTCTCAGCATGGATTATAGCATGTTTAATTTTATTTATATTTGGTGATGAAAAGGCAAAAAAAGTGGCTTTATTAGCCCTGATTGCATTATTTTTAGCTAATGGTTTAGTTGCTATTTTAAAATATATTGTAGCCGAACCAAGGCCTTTTATGGTGTTACCTGATGTGGATTTATTGGTGAATGAAAGTGGAAATTCATTCCCATCTTCTCATTCTGCATCATCATTTGCACCAGCAACAGTAATTGGATTAAAATATCGTCTTAAGATTAAAAATAAATCTTTTAGTTTATTATATATTTTAATAGCTTTTGCAGCAAGAATAGCATTTTCCCGAATTTATATTGGGGTTCATTATCCGTTTGATGTTATTTTTGGAGCTGCTATTGGTGTAATATGTGCGGGAATAGTTTTAAAATATGAAAAACAAATATTATCCAATAAAATAACACAATACATTGGTTTAGATAGAATCATGGGCTTCAATGTACTAAAATATTATAAAAAATAAGTGAGGCAAATTATGGAAAATCAACAAATGAAAGAAATAGTAAACCAATATTTTAAAGCTTACAGTGAATTTGATGTTGATAGGATGGGTTCTTTTCTTCACGACGATGTTGAATTTAAAAATATTTCTAATGGTGAGGTAACACTGGCTTTAAATGGTAAAACTGCTTTTATTAATCAGGCCAAACATGCTGTAAACTTATTTGAAAAAAGAGAAATTAAGGTAAAATCTTTCACATTTGAAGATGAGTATTTAGATGTTAAACTGGACTTTATGGGTATTCTCGCAGTTGATGTTCCAGAAGACCATAAAAAAGGAGATAAAATAGAAATGGAAGGCAGATCTCGTTTAAAATTCAGTTCAGATAAAATTATTTCGATTGAGGATATAAACTAATTTATCTAATATATTCCCTACTATTAATCTTTTATGAATTTTAACTATAATCTTTTTCATGGATTTACGTTTTAAGACATGTTTAATATTAATTAATAAAAATTAATTAAACTCAAATTATAGTTGT
>JAUXXK010000387.1 GCA_030681145.1 Methanobacteriaceae archaeon
ATCGTGAGGGCAATATAAAAGCGGAACTGGGTGTAATATTAGATTTCAGTAGGTTGTCTATAAAAAGTGCTGAAAAAATTCAGAAATATCTAATTGATAAAATAAGGCATGATGTGGAGCAAAAAACACAAGATCAATTTGAAGAAATCATAATGAGAGGAGAGAGTTACAAGGGAGTTCTTATTAACGAAAATTATGAAGTTAAAGTTAAACATGTTTCTGGAGATGATGCTGCACCAGATTTATCCTCAGGTGAAGGACAAATATTAGCTCTTTCATTCATGGCAGCTTTAAATAGTGTTTCGGGTTTTAACTTGCCAACTGTTATTGATACCCCACTTGGGAGGTTAGATGAAGAACCTACGGGAAATATTGCAGATAATTTTCCTAATTATCTGGAGGGAAAACAAGTAATATTATTAGTAACAAGTAAAGAATATTCAAAATCATTTAGAAAAAAAATCCATTCACGCGTTGGTAAAGAATATAAGATTAACAGAATTGATACCGGATCTGGAAGTATGGCAAAGGTGGTTCCTTATGAATAAAGTAACACCAAAAAGATTTAGTATAAATAAATCTGATAGAACAACTTACAAAAAACTGAAAAAGCTCGGTCCGTTTAAAGGCCAACATAACTCCTGCATATTTGTGGTTGCTGTCGCATTAGGATTTTTCAAAGCAAAAAATGGCATTGAATTAGATGACCCCGATCAGTTTTTGCATGATCATAATCTTACAGAGCGTCAAAAATCTATTATAAAAGCTGTCGCTGTTCATAAAGAAAACAATTTAGAGGTCTTAGCTAATCAAGACAAGGTCGTTAAAATTGCGAATGAATATGCAAATGCGGGCTTACCTCTAATAGAAAGTATGGTTAATGAACATGACCCTGACTTTATAACTAGTTTAGAAGATAAGATGGTGGACTATTTTGATACTGAAAAAATGGGAAAAATTTGATAAGGTTTTGCTTATTGAACCTAATTTCCCCATCCCCAATAAAAGTCTTAATCATAAAGACTTTTTACCAATAGGTTTGCTTAAATTAGCATCCTATTTGAAAAATGAAGGTGTTGAAATTCAGTTAAATAGATTAGATGATACATTTCAAAGTAACATAGATCAATTCAATTTTCAACCGGATACCATTTTTATTACATCACTCTTCACTTATTGGTCAGAATATGTAAAAAATGCTGTAAATTTTTGTAGATTAAAGTTTCCGAACTCAAAAGTGGTTGTTGGTGGTATATATGCCTCATTAATGCCTGACCATTGCAAAGAATATACGGGTTGTGATGAAGTCTTTGTTGGTATTTGTGAAAAAGCCGAAAAATTTCAGCCAGATTATTCTTTAGTTGATGTTGATTATCAAATAATACATGCTTCAAGAGGTTGTATCCGAAAGTGTGCTTGTTGTGGTGTTTATGAAATTGAACCTGAATTTAAATTCAAAAAATCAATTAAATCTGAGGTTTTTTCTAGAAAAATAGTATTTTATGATAATAACTTGCTTGCTAACCCCTATATTAAAGATATATTATTAGAATTAGTTGAATTAAAAAAAAGACGTACTATACTTAATTGTGAATCTCAAAGCGGGTTTGATGGCAGAATATTACTTAAACATCCAGATTTAGGCATTTTACTAAAAAAAGCCAATTTTGTAAATCCTAAAATTGCATGGGACGGCCCAGTTTCCGATTCAGATGATATTAAACGTCAGGTTGATATACTTGTTAATTCAGGTTATAAATCAAAAGAAATATCTGTTTTTATGCTGTACAATCATGATTTAAGTTTTGAAGAGATGGAAAAAAAGCGAATTTTTTGTTGGGAGTGGAATGTTCAAATTTCGGATTGTAGATATCGACCTTTAGATCAAACTTATGATAATTATAATCCTTACACCAAAAAACCCCAATCTAATGAAGATTACTACATACACCCCCAATGGGATGACAAATTAATTAGAACATTCAGAAGTAACATAAGAAAGCAAAATATATGCATTAGACAAGACACATTATTCTATTCCGCAGATATAGAAAGAAAACGGGTTTCAAAAACTATTGCGGCCAAATGCAAAAAAATGAAATTTAATGATGCTAAAATACATATAAAAGATGCATGGGATCCGGATGTTATTCATTATGAAATTAATGATGCTAAAATTGCTAAATAATAATCTGAAATTAGATAATAAATTAGCATCAATTATCATTTCTTCTAAAGTCTTCTTAAATTCTAAAAAACATTTAATGGCCTTTAATCTTTTTTATTCATACTTAAAATTTCTGGATCATCCGAAAAATTTTAATCCTCTTTTTAAGAATGGGTTCGTTAAGATTATAAAACAGTTATTTTTATTTATTGAATACTATCTCATTTAATATTGATTTTTATATCAGAGGCTAATAAATTTTCTGAGCGTAACTAATTAAAAAAAATTAGTAACATCAATTCATTATTTTGGTTTTCTATGAATGTGGTGAGTCTTTTATTCCTGACTATTTTTGTTTAATGAATCGTTATAAACACTTTGAATTCATAAATCAATCACTATTATCACTTAATGGCCGTAATATTCGTTTATCTTCTTTGGCCCAAGTTATTAATTCTTTCCAGGATGCAAGGGCCTCATCTATTTCATCAATTTCCTTCTTTTTTTTCATAGTTAATTCTCCATTATTATTAGGGGGGGGTAAGAGAAGTAACTCTTGATAATAAAAATTAATTTTGTATTACTTCTCTACTATAAGTTATTATTTCTAACATATAAATTTTATTAATTTTAATACAAATATCTGAATCATGAATTACTGGCTCAACAACTATTTTATTTAGTAATACTTTTTTTAAATAAAACTGAAATAAATGTTATATCTTACTGATTTTTCTGCTTTTCATGGATTTAATGAAATTTTGTTAATACTTTTACAATAAATTTATATATTAAGATATAATACTATTAGTATTACTTAATACATTATATGTATTCAATAATACATCAGGTGGTAATTGTGAAAGTAAACAAAAGTGTATCAATAGATCTGAAATCCCTTGTAAAAATTCAAGAAAAAATAGATAATGGCGAATCTGAGAATTTGAGTGAATTTATACAAAAAGCAATTAAAAATGAGCTCAAAAACGAAATTCCAGGACATCAAAATGATATAGGCCATATCAGTCCTTCTGGTAATACCAAAGATAAAAATTTTTAGAAATCTGAGGAATTAGATGCCAGAGGAAAATATAAAGGGGATCGTAGAGGGAGATCCAAATAAT
The DNA here is from genome assembly GCA_030681145.1 of Methanobacteriaceae archaeon. Classification (GTDB taxonomy): domain Archaea; phylum Methanobacteriota; class Methanobacteria; order Methanobacteriales; family Methanobacteriaceae; genus JAUXXK01. The sequence continues at coordinate 3,292 of JAUXXK010000387.1, forward strand.
GAATGGCCTTCTGGGGATGAAAATTTTGATAAAGAGAATCCAATGGCCATGCTACCTAAAAGATTAGATGTAATACCTTTTTTTAGAAATAAACCAGTTAAAATGCTTCAAGATGGTTTCAGCGTATTTTTCAGAGAAATAAATGGCTTAGAATATTGGATTACTGAGAAAAAATTACCTGGTTCTTACATGGTTCAATGGTTGGAAATAGAAGGATCAAAAAAAGCTAGATTCCATAGAAAGCTTACAAACAAGAATGGACTTGATGTAGATAATAATAAAAGGGACCAAAAATTAGTCAAATATTTACATGAGCATAGTGGAATCTCCAGGGAGGAAATTAATTATTTTCTTGAAGATGTGGGAGTATTCATCGGGGACCATCGTAATGATATCTTACCCAAAAAAGACCTGGAAAATGAAAAAGAATCTGCAAAAACTCAAGAAAATGAGATAAATGGCCTACCTGAAAAAAGGAAGAATGAACTTAAAAAAATCCTAAAAAGGCCAGATCTATTAAGTTATATTGATAAAGCATTTTATGAAAGATCTACTAGTTCTGGATTTATTATTGGAGAAGTAGAATCAAAACATGTCTTAAATTTCAACTGTATTGGTGCTCGTTTAGGTATTTCTACAATAAATACTCTTAAAGGAGAATCATCAATAGGAAAAACCAATACGGCCAATGTAGTAACTGGCATTCATAGAACTAAAAAGGTGGGAAGTCTTTCTGATACTGCTTTAAAGTATTCTGAAGATTGGAATCTAATAGATATACTATACATCCAAGAAACTCTGGAAGATGAATTCAAAAATAAACAAGCCAGGTTAATGTCTGCCGATGATGGAGGATTCCTAGCTGAAACTACTATAAAAAACCTTAAAACTGGCCGCTTTGAAATTCAAAAAGAAACCATTCCAGTTAAAACTATTGTTACCACTACCACGGCCATAGAAATAGACCCTGAATTCTCAACCCGGAATTTCATCATACCTGTTGATGACAGTGAGGAGCAGACCAAGAGAATTTTGAGGGAAAATTTTAAAACTACTGAAAAAAAACTTCAGGAAATCCGTGGCGAATCTCTTTTTGATTATAAATATGAAGCATTAAAACAAGCTTTTCAACTATTAAAACCTTACACAGTTTTAATTCCATATGAAAAGGAATTATATGAAATTTTCCCAACAAAAAACCCAAGGGCCCGAAGGGATTCTAAAAAGCTAATGCAACTTATTAAAGAAAGCGCACTACTTTTCCAATATCAACGATGTAAGGGGCAAATAAACGGGCAAGATATTCTCGTGGCTTCATGGGTAGATTTAGGCCATGCTATAATTCTGGGAGGGCCCATATTAGAGGCTACATTAACTGGATTTGATAAAAGGCTGATTGATGCTCTTCCAATAGTATATAAAATAATTGAGGATAAGGGGTATGTTACTTCTAATGAACTTCAGATAGAATTGGGAAAATCATCTAAATATGCATGGCAGATTCTTAAATTTTTTGCAGACAATAATTACATCTACCATGATAACGCTACCAAAATTAAAAATTCTGTTAAAGGACGGACCAAAGTATTCATTAAATCAGAATCAAAGGAATATAAAAGTCTGCTATTAGCTATCAGAACTATAAAATGGCCTAGAATAAAAGAAAAGGAAGAAGAGTTCATAAAAAAACAGATTCTAAATTCCTCATATAACGTAGGGGACGTGATACACCTACCCCACTATGAATCACGAGTAGTCAATAAGGTAGTGTACACACCCACCCCTATTAATTCCAAGGAATTTAGAATCTACATAACAAAGGAACATAGGCCGTTTAAAAATTCAAATAAGAATAAAGAAAATCTGATGGGTAAAAGCAGATATTCAAAAAACTCTAAATGTATAAAAACCATTCCTGGTGTGGAAATTGATTACAAAAATATCACTATCCTGGAAAAATCCATCTTCACCCAGCTGGCCGACATGGGAGATCACACCGAAGAATCAATAGTTGAAGAACTTAAGTCAAGGTACAATCTGGATGAAATACTCCTAACTTTAAAAGACATGTCGGAAAGGGGGTGGATAAAATAACAACCCCTCACAGTTTAACTTTAAATAACTTAAAAAACCCTAATAAACCAGAATATATTCTGGATTGGATTAGTATAAACATTCATTTAAAGAAATTTCTTTTACTACATCTTACAGAGGCCATAGATGAATATAGTGTTCCTTCAATGAGTTTAAGTAAGGATACTGTGATCAAGGCCATGAGCCTGAATATGGGTCATATTGCCAAGGCCCAGGTAGAAATATTTGTAGATAACCTAATTTACAAGGGATATATCATTGAAATACCAGGCCATGGAATAAAAATTCAAGATAAAGCCTATTCTGATTTACGAAAACTGGATAAACTCATTAATTACCAGAGGATGGTAAAATGAGGGGTGTACAATCTTTTTACCGGGATTTTTATGGTCATGAATTCTTCAGACATTTTAGAAGGCCACCTGATCTTGATAATAAAAAGTTCAGAATCCAATTCGCATTGAAAAACTCTAAAAACTTATTATTACATGTGCTCCGCAATAGTGGCCATCATCCCTGTTTCACACACGTGTATGATCATGGAAGCTGGGATAATTTAAAAAGAGGGAATTCTCGAAGAATGGTATTAGATAGAGCATTCTTTGATTTTGATGTTAGTAATACTCAAGTAAAAAAAATAAAAAATCTGCTCCTTTCTTTACGACGCCATGGCCCAGTCCATGAAAGAGATCAGCAGGAAGAATTGAAGGAAAAAATCAGAGAACTCATCATCAATGATAACATTGCTAAAAAGGCCATAGATGAGGCCAAAGACTTTTCAATGAATTTTAAAGAGCTTTTTGGTAAAGAACCAATACTTTTTTTTAGTGGGTGTAAAGGAGCTCATGCTTATACTTTTTTCCGAGCTTCTGGATTTAAAAATCTCAACAGGGCCGGTGCCTGGTTTGCAGAGAATATTAAAAAGTCAAAAAGCTATGAATGTCTTGATTTAGCAGTTAATCTTGATGCATTGGCCCGCCTCTCCAGGACCCCTTATTCTAAACACCAGTTAACTGGCCTCACTGTGGTCCCATTTTCTGTTGAAGATAGCTATGATGAGATTATGGAAAAATCAATCAATCCTCAGGTTGAGGCCTTCAGCAGGATGGATTTCACCAGTAATTTTCATGAACATTTGAAAAGAATTGACCTGGTTGAATCATACAATGCTAAAGTCGAAAAAACCAGGGAAAACAAGGAGATGGCCACCTCTCAAACTTACAATTCAGGACTGGTTAATGATCATCGGACCTTTTTTAGATCTATTATGGGTACTCCGGAGAGAGAATATCCTGAAAAAGAGTATGTGATGTACCGTTGTCCTTTAAAGAGTCATGAAGATCGAAAACCATCATTCATGGTGCATAAAAATGGTTATCAGTGTTATGGTTGTCAAAAAAAGGGCAATTACTGGCAATTTCTTAAAGATTATTATGGTTGGAGGGATGAAGATGTGAAAAGTCGTTTAAAAAACTTTAATGGTTGTTAAAAGGATTAAGATGAATTTAAAATTAATATTTTGGAGTAACAAATTATCTAAAACATTATCAGGTGAAATTATTGTAAAAAGGTGTTTATTATGAAAGAAAAACTTGTTTCGATTGTGACGTTCATTTTTGCATTATTATTTGCATCATTACTTATACAGGAAATTATTAGTGGAAATGCATTGAATTCATTTTTTAGTTTGTATGGAATGATTTTAAGCACGATTTTAATATTTAAAAGGCACATGGGCCTAAAAGAAATAGTTATAAGCATAATATTATTTTCAATTGGGATAGGCCTGATACTTATTTACACCCATTTATTCACACCGGCATTAGTTGGATCTGAAGCATATAAAGCAAATCTTATCCTTCTGGTAGGGAATTTCTTCTTTTTGCATCTTTTTTCAAGGAAAAGACTTGATAAAGGTATTGATACACGTTAAGTCATTATTTTTTTTCTTTTTTTAAAAAGTGTTTATTAATCTTTTAAGTTAAATTTGGATTGTTTTGGATGTGTAATTATGAATAAAAATCAATTAGATTTCACAAAATTTATAGAGGCCCATGGATTGTATATCGAAAGATTTGACTGTGATGAATCAGTAATTTTTTGTTTTCCACATTATTTGCCTTCAGGGGCCCGTGCAAAGGTAATTTGTCGTTTTGATAAATCAAAAATCGTTGATATTATTACATATAATTATTTGAAACTTG
>JAUXXK010000415.1 GCA_030681145.1 Methanobacteriaceae archaeon
TATCCAAAGGGAAAAACATGAGAATTCAAGAACTTTCACAAGACATAAGGGCTAAATCTCTAAAAAAAATTAAAGAAAAAACTCCTCAAGAACTTTCGACCACTTGGTCTCATGAAGACCTCACTTATTCAGGTGCCGGGCAAACCATATTCATGATTTTACCAACAACTGGTTGTGCATGGGCACTTGCTGAAAGTGGAGGCTGCACTATGTGCAGTTATATCTCAGAGTCCAGTTTAGAACCAATCCCAGATTCTTCATTAATTGAAATTTTTAATGATTTAATAGGGAGATATGAAATAACCGAACCAACTGCTGTAAAAATATTTACTTCAGGAAGCTTTTTAAATAAAATGGAATTTCCTCTAGAAGCAAGAACCAGAATATTGGAGACTCTAAATGAACTAAAAAATGTGACAGAAGTCATTGTGGAATCACGACCCGAGTATGTAACCAAAAAAGATGTATTAGATTGTTGTTCACTAATTCCAAATAAAATATTTGAAATCAGCATGGGGTTAGAAACCAGCAGTGATTACTCTAGGGAATTTAAAATAAATAAGGGGTTCACTCAAAAAGATTTTGAAAATGCAGTTAATATTATTAAAGGCCTTAAAAAAGATTACCAAATAAAATCAAAGACATACATTCTAATAAAACCAATTCTTACTTCTGAAAAAGATGCAATAGATGATGCCGTGAAAACAGCCATATATGCAGAAGATAAAGGTGTTGATAGAGTTTCATTCTGTCCTTCAACGATACATAAAGGTACTGTGATGGAAGAACTCTGGCGTAAAGGAGCTTATCAGCCCCCTAGAATATGGAGTGTTCTGGAAGTCATTAATAGGGTTAGAGAATCCGTGAAAATACCATCTATAATGGATACTTCCGGTTTTGGAAGTCGAAGAGGCCCTTACAATTGTAAAAATTGCAATGATAAATTAAAAAAGATAATAATGAAATCAAATCTAGATCAAAGCACAATAAAAGATTTCAAATGCGATTGTAATGTTGAATGGGAAGCAGAAACTAAATTTGGAGATATAAATAGATCACCTTCCCGAATTCAGTACACAAAAAAATAATTTTCTCGTCAGTATGTGATAATTTACTAAATTTATACCTATTTTTTAATTAAATCATTACAAGGAAATAAAATTCATATATAACATTTTAGTATAATAAATTAATTAAAAATAATAATAAAGTCTTTAGAGATTCTTAAAAATAAGATAAATGAAATT
>JAUXXK010000446.1 GCA_030681145.1 Methanobacteriaceae archaeon
GGCACCGTGGTTTAAAGCTTCCGCTGAAGATTTAAATCGACCATCTGTGTTATCAAGTAAAATACGTTCGTGTTCACAACTTTGAAAGTTTAAATCAGGCAACAAATATTTTTTAAGACTTTCCGGATTGTTGTATACACATATTACTGAAATCATTTAATCACTTTTTAAATAAAAATTTTGTATTATTAACTATTTTTTAAATAATTAAATAATAATTAACTTTAATTAATGTTAATGAATATTTTAACTATTTTTTATCTTCTTTAACAAATTTAATCAAAGCCTTTTCAAAAACATCAACCGCATTATCCCAGTTATAGTCTCGGGCGGCTATTAATCCATTTTTCTTGAATTTTTCCTTTAATGATTCATTACTAGCCAGATCTATAATTGATTGGGCCAGAGTTTTAGGATCCTTGGGAGGTATTATGATGGCATTTTCATTTGGTAAAATATAATCCCGAACACCAAGACAATCTGTGGTAACCACCGGGGTTTCACAAGCCATGGCCTCCAATGGTGGCAGGCCAAAACCCTCGATATGTGATGGGAATGCAAATATATCAGATGAACTGTAAAGAAGTGCCATTTCATCATCACTAAGCCAATTATGTGATTCAAATTCAAAGTTAAGGTCTTTTTCACCTAACAAATCATCCAAAACCTCTTTTTTACCAACTGCCACTAATTTCAGATTTTCATATTCTTCAGCGACGATTTTAAGTGCTTCAATAAGGTCATTATCTCCCTTGTAATACAATCCTCGGAATATGCCCATGATTTTAAGGTAACCATCATCCTTTTCATTTTCCCGTGGATAAAATATGTCATGGTCTATTCCAAGAGCTATAATCTCGGAATCCTTATCATATTCCTCTTTTAACCAGTCCTTTAACCAACCAGATATGGTAATCAAGTTAAGGGGAAGGTATAAGCTTTCTTTAAACATTCTATTGAAATAGAGGCCTCTTTCTTTTGCCAGCTGGTCAAAATCTTGGCATAGGTTAACCGGAACTCCTTCACCACTCCTGTAAACTGCCGATGCTGTGGGGAACCACGTGGCAATATTTACATCACAAGTAGGGGTGTTATCGGCCAATGCCTTAACTAGGTCTGGTTCAAAACCCATTTTCATCTTTTGGGTGAGGGTTAAAATCTCATAATAACGTGCAGGGCGTTTAAGAATAATCCTCAATAGAGGACTTAATAATTTAATGGGCCATGGAGGTTTTATATAGTTTACTTCAGCTTTTAAGGGGAACCATGAATGGTCTCCACCAAGAGCCGTTATTGTAACTTGATGACCACGTTCCACCAGGCCATTGGCCAGCTCAAAAATAACCTTGTATCCTCCAGA
>JAUXXK010000454.1 GCA_030681145.1 Methanobacteriaceae archaeon
AACGATAGCTAAAACACCATCATCTTTTAAAACTCTTGTGATTTCTTTCATGGTGCTATCAATTTCATCATTACCCACGATTCCATGAAATACATTGGCTGTGAAGTATACATCTATTGATGCATTATCAATAGGTATGGTATTAGTTATATCAGTAAGTAGGGGTTCAATATTAAGAATATTTTTTTCTTCAATTTCTCTTCTTAAAATATCCAGAGAAATTTCGTGAACATCAGCTGCGAATATTTTTCCATCATCACCAACGATCTTTGATGCTTCTATGGAAATAAATCCATCACCGCAGCCGGCATCCAGAAATATATCTCCGGGTAGAATTCCCACATTTTTAATAACTTCAGAAGCATCCAGTATTTCTTTACTTGATTTACCACCATGTTTATGTATTTTTTTCTCATCAGCCATCTTTAAACCCTTTTTTTTTATTGTTATCTAGCAATTAATATTAATTTTCTGCTCTTAATCTAATCTTTGCAAATAAAAATACGCTTATTGCAAATAAAATAGATGTTAAAATTAGCATCCACCCTACTTGATAAGAAATATCATTCCAGTTGCCTCCAAATATTAATACGGTTCGTAGAGCATAAAGTGTATGGGTCCAGGGGAGTATATCATAAATTTGAAATGGGTTCCCCATAAAATTGCCAATAACAACTTGAGGAAGCTGAAAAAACGCACCAGACAGGAAACTGACTGGAACCGTTATCAGTGTACCCATGTTAGTTGCCTGTCGATCATTTTTAGCAAATGCCGCAATAATCATTCCCAGTGCAACTGAAGCCACTCCACCAATTAAACCTACAAACATGGCCAAAAGGATTGAATTTAAACCACCCTGCCAATGAAACCCCACCATGATGGCCACCAATAAGAGAATCAAAATTTGTGCCGCAGCAATTAAAGACCATGGGATTAATCCACCGAACAAAAGATCAAAAGATCGCATTCTAGATAATTTTAATCGTGTTAGGGTTCCTGTTTCAACTTCACGAGTTAAACCTGCTGCTACAGTAGTTGCAAGCAAAAGTATAGCGAAAACCATCATTCCCGGCGCTAAAAAGTCAAACATTGTAAATGATTCTGTTCCAGGTACGGATTCAATTTCAGTTGTTATATACTGTGTTTGATTATTAGAATTACCAGAAACACTTTTTTTAATATTATTAACTATTTCATCCTGATAATTTCCAATAATTCCCACTAAAATAGCTTGAGATACTCCAAAATCCGTGAAACTGGAATCTCCTCGTATAATTAATTCAGCAGTCACATTTGAACTGGAAACAGAATTTGAGTTAATTGGCATGATTCCATTTGAGTTTATATTAAAATTTATCAGATTAACCATGGCTTGAGAAAAATTTTCAGGAATTATTAACAAAGCATCCACATCTCTCTGTTTAATCAGATCATTGGCCTCATCTTCATTAGTTTTAATTATATTAAAAATGTGTTTTTCACTATCCTCATATTTTACATCATTCAATACTTGAGTTAAGTTATTTCCAAAATTTATTTTCTCATTATTAAGTGGAAAAATAGCTCCTTCATCATAATTTACAAGGGCAATATTATGGATCTCATTTTCTTGGCCCATTCCACCAAATGCAAACCCAAATATTAACATGAAAAATAAAGGAAAGCCCAATATCATGAATAGGCTCCTTTTATCCCTTAATAATTCTTTAGAATCTTTAATAGCAATGCTTAAAATCTTAATCATTCTCTGAGCCTCGTTCCAGTTAATTCAATGAATACATCTTCTAATGTATTTTGTCTTACTGATAAATCATTAACAGAAAATCCATGCGTTTCTAACGTTTTCATAATGATTGGGAGTTTAGAAACAGCATCTAAAGCTCTTATATCCAATAGGGAGTTTATTTTTATAACTGACTCAATTTCTTCCATGTTTTTCAAAACATTTACAGCATTATCATTTTCAGTTGGATCATTCAAAAGAATTTCCACAACGTCTCCTTCCCCAATCTCTTTTTTCAAGTTCTCAGGCGTATCCAGACGCAATAGTTTGCCATGATCCACAATAGCAATTCTATCACTTAATCTGTCAGCTTCGTCCATTAAATGCGTGGTTAAAATAACCGTTTTTCCTTCTTCATCCCTTAAAGACTTAATAAAATTCCATAAAACCCTTCTTGATTGAGGATCAAGCCCTTCTGACGGCTCATCCAGCACAATTATCTCTGGAGAATGTATTAATGCTAAAGCCAGATTTAAACGCCTTTTCATTCCTCCCGAAAGATTGATGGTTAATGTATTGGCTTTTTCCAATAAAAAAAGTTCTTTTAATAAATAATTAGCCCTTTCTTTCAAAATATTGTTCGGAACTTCATACATGTCTCCCATTAGTTTAAGGCTTTCCATGCAGGTTAAATGATCCCATAAAACTAGATCTTGAGGACATACACCAATTGTGCCCTTTTTAATTTTTTGAATTTCAACACCATCAATAAGTATTTGACCGCTGCTTGGAAGAAGAAGTCCGACAATCATACTAATAGAAGTGGTTTTTCCAGCCCCATTTGGTCCTAAAAATCCAAATACTTCTCCTTTTTTTATTTTTAGATTTAGCCTATCAACCGCTTTTAATCCATCAAAATCTTTAGTTAATTCTCGAGTTTCAACTATATAATCCATAAGTTATCTCCTTCAAACTATTAATAAAATAAAAATCATTTGATTATATCCTCTGGAGCACCGGCCATAGCCACCAAATACTCCGCCTCCATAAAATGCATTTTGGAAGGAATTATAATGCAGTGCAATGGTCCTCCAAAGTCTTCTTTCATTAAAGTTCCAATGTTATCGGCCCTTACTAGAGGATTCGGAGACCCTGCACGCGCAATAGCTACCGCCAAAGTATTTTCAGTGATAACTCCCTCTTTTCTTTGATCTTCAACATTTAATAGGTATTCTAAACCCTGATTTACAGTCATGTAACGATTTTCATGAGCCCGAATATCCAGTAAGACCAGTGTATGTGAATCTTGCTCCATATTATTTTTAATAGCCATATAAGGAGAATGGGGGAAATAATTTTCTTCAGTAAATGGCACTGTGGTTACTTTACCAAATTTATAGGCCTGTAATCCAGAAATTCCAGGGGCTGCAGATAATATGGAGGAAGAATGTATTACTTGCGTTTTTATTCCTCGTTTTTTAGCCTGCATCATCATATCTGTATGAGTAGTTGCTATTAAAGGGTCTCCTGCTATTAAAAAAGAAATATCTTGATTAATTGCTTCTTTTAAAGGAATAATCTCCTCTTCGACCTCTTCTCGAGTCAAAATTTTTACTTCCCTTCCAAGCAGCTCTTCAAATTTAAGGATAGATGTTCCAAAAAGCCCAGCTGTATAAAATTCTGCATAAACTTCATCTGAAGATTTTAAAGCTTCTAAACCTTTAACAGAAATATCTTTCTCATCATAAAGTCCTAATCCGATAAAGTAAAGCATTAAATAACCATCCCCTGGCAATATATAACCTATAATATTAGTTTCCGGTGTTTTCCATTAATAATAGGAAAATGAAAAATTTTGAGATATCATTAATCTACAAAGATTAATTTAACATTTATTTAAGATACATTATAAAAATTATAAATAATTTTATGATATGATTAAGATTAAAAGATTACCTATAAAAGAGGAATCATATGAAAGGCATTAAAGTTCCCAGAAAAGAAGCCAATAATATTCGCAAAATCCTCATGGAAGAATCATTAATTAATCTGGATTTTAAAATTACAAGAGACCAGGAATTTGTTTATTTACCACTAAAAGATAGTGTAAAAACTGAAAAACTAGTTTCGTTTGATATTGACCTAGAAATAGTAGAAAATGATTTTGAAGCGCAAAAAAGAGGGCCAAAGAGTTTCATGGACTATTTAAAGGGAAAGATTGATGAAACTGAAACTATTGAAATAAAGAAATCTTTTGATATAATTGGTGATGTAGTAATTCTAGAAATTCCAGAAGACTTACAAAAATACAAATACATTATTGGGAAGGCCGCCCTTGATTTTACCAAAAGAAAAGCGGTTTTCATGAAAAAAAGTGAGATAAAAGGGGTAACTAGGATAAGAGAAATGGAACATTTGACAGGTGAAAATACTTCTGAGACCATTCACATTGAATATGGTTCAAGAATAATGCTAGATGTTAAAAAGGTTTATTTTAGTCCTCGACTGGCGACTGAACGAGAAAGATTAGTGCAACAGGTTCAGGATGGAGAAATCATCATAGATATGTTTGCAGGAGTAGGGCCATTTGTAGTTGACATATCTCGAAAAAAAGAAGTCTTGGTTTATGCAGTAGATATAAACCCTCACGCTATTTATTATTTAAAGAAAAATATTGAACTAAATCATCTAGAAAAAAAAGTAATTCCTATTTTAGGAGATGCACGAGAAGTTTTACGCCAAAAAACTATAAACGCAGATAGAATAATTATGAATCTTCCTGGTACTGCCCATGAATTTCTGGATATAGCCATGAAACTGATTAAACCCGGTGGAATAATTAATTACTATGAATTTTCATCTGATTTTGATACACCAATAAATAGAATAGTAGATGCTGCCGGATCACGGAATGTGGAAATTATAAATAAAAGGAATGTTAAGTCACGTAGTCCTGGTGTATGGCATGTGAGTATTGATGCTCAGATAAATTAATTATTAAAATGAAAATAAAAGATTTAAATGTTATAAGGGGTCCAAAATACCATTTTCAGTGATTATTCCCGTTATAAGATCAGATGGAACAATATCAAAAGCTGGATTTCTTACTTTTGTTCCTTTAGGAGTTATACGGCAATTTCCATAGTGAATTACCTCTTCAGGCCCTCGTTCTTCAATTTCCACATCATAAATAGAATTTTCACTATCAAAGGTACTCATGGGAGCGGCCACATAAAAAGGAACATTGAATCGTTTGGCAGCTAGGGCAACCATTAAAGAACCTATTTTATTAGCCACACCGCCCTTAGCCACCCTATCTGCACCTATAACTATTTTATTGACTTCTCCTTGTTGCATAAGATACCCCGCAGCACTGTCCACAATCAATTTAACAGGAATATTTTCTTGCTGCATTTCCCATACACTTAATCTTGCACCCTGGCCTAGTGGACGTGTTTCATCACATAAAACATTTATTTTTTTACCTTCCTCAAAAGCAGCCCTTATAACACCTAGTGCAGTTCCATAATCCACACAGGCCAGAGCCCCCGCATTACAATGGGTCAAAATTGTGTCCCCATCATCTATTAATATAGCACCGTGTTTTCCCATGGCCCGGTTGGTATCAATGTCTTCTTGATACATTTTTACTGCTTCTTCTAAGGGGAAATCTGAGTCCATAACCCTGTCCACTGCCCAAAATAGGTTTATTGCTGTTGGCCTGGAGCTTTTGATTTCTTCAGCTGCCGTTTCCAAATCTTCACCTGCCAGATCTGCCAATGCTAATCCAAAAGCTGCTGCCACACCAATGGCCGGTGCGCCCCTTACCACCATGGTTTTAATGGCATGGATAACGTCTTGATAATTTTTACAAGTGAAATAAGTTAATTCATCAGGTAATTTGGTTTGGTCAATAAGTAAAAGTTGATTATCTTCCCAGAGCATGGTTTTCATATTTGATTAACCCCGTAAATACTTTAAAATGATATTTCTGCTTGATTATATCTAATATAATTTCTTATTTAAATTTCTATAAATTATATTTTTATTATCTTAAGAATTTATGCCGATTGAAATGGATAAAATTAATAGTAGTTTAAATCCAATAATCCAATATAAAACTGTATATTTACTTAAATTAATATTTATCAAGATAGCATGAAGCACTATAAACTGATAATCCTGTTAATTATTATTTTGTTACTGATAGCTAGTAGCCTTTGGACTTTTTTTGCTCCAGAAGATCAGAATGTGATTGAAGTAGGATATCTGCCCACAGATCATAACGCTGCTCTTTTGGTTGCCAAACATAATAAAACCTATGAAAATAATGGTTTAAATGTTAAAACTGTACAAATAAATTCGGGTTCTAATATTGTAGATGCTGTGGCCAGTGGTGATTTGGATATTGGTTACGTTGGAATAACACCGGCCATGCAGGGAATTAGTAAAGGAATTCCCATCAAGGTTGTGGGATCAGTTAATATGGTGGGTAGTGGAATTGTGGTTGAACCCAACTCCACCATAACTAATCCTGCGGATTTGAAGGGCAAAACAATAGCTACACCTGGTGTGAGCTCCATCCAACAAGTTCTATTACTTTATGAGCTTCAAAAATACAATATCACCTCGGAAGATGTAGATTTAATATCAATAAATGTTTATAACATTCCTTCATCTCTGGCAGCCCATAAAGTTGATGCATATATATCCTATGAACCTTTTGTCTCATTAGCACCTTACAAAGGTATTGGAAAGGTGTTAATCTACTCAAACGATATTGTAAAAGACCATCCCTGCTGTGTTATAATTGCCAGCGAGAGTTTTATTAAAGAAAACCCTCAGGAGTTGGATGAATTCCTTAAAATTCATCAACAAACAACAGAGTATGTCAATAAACACCCTAATGAGACTGCAAATATTATTGATCAAGAATTAACAACCAATATTGAAGTTGAGGTCTTATCCTTGCAACACATCACATTTGTATCATCAGTTAATAAGTCATTTCAAAATAATGTTTTAAAATTTGCTAAAATAGAAAATAATCTGGGATATTTAAATACAACCCTTACAGCTAATGATATATTTGATACACAATTTTTAGGTGATTAATCTTACTTATGTAATTAATTTAGGCGATAAATCTACCCGGCGGTAAAAAATGAGAAAAATGTTTATTTCACTGATATTACCTGTTTCAGTAATTATAATCTGGACCATTCTAACAACTTTCACCGGATTAATACCCTCATATTTCCTTCCAAGCCCGTCTGAAGTTCTACAATCATTTGAAACACTTTTAATGAATGGACAGTTAGTTCAAGATACCTCATTAACCTTAATGCGAGTGGTACTAGGTTTAACAGTTTCTGCACTGGTAGGCATCCCCTTAGGAATTCTGATGGGATGGTCCAATGCTGTGAAGGACTTTTCCAGTCTGATGGTAGGTATTATTCGCCCTATTCCTCCTATTGCCTGGATACCTTTTGCCATTTTATGGTTTGGTGTGGGTCTTGAATCAGCAATTTTTATTATATTCGTAGGTAGCGTTTTCCCCATACTCATAAACACCCTGGATGGAGTTAAAAGAGTAGATAAAGTATTATTAGAGTCAGCTTACACATTAGGTGCCAGTAATAGTCAAGTACTGCTAAAAGTGGCCGTTCCAGCATCTTTACCCAGCGTTGTCACCGGATTAAAAGTAGGTGTAGGTGTGGGATTAATGTGTACGGTGGCTGCAGAGATGATAGGATCAAGCAGCGGTTTGGGATACCTTATATTCACCTCCACCAGCATGTTAGATACTGGAAGTGCCATAGTGGGAATGCTAACCATTGGAGTTATTGGATTATGTGCCGATTATCTTTTCAGCAGAATAGAGAAGGAGGTGAGCTGGTGATAACCTTGGAAAATATTACTAAAAGTTTCATTCAAGAAGAAAAAGAACATACGAGCCTCCAAAATATCAATTTAAATGTGAATAAAGGAGAATTCCTCTGTATAGTAGGCCCCTCAGGTTGCGGAAAAACCACCCTACTTCGTATGATTGCGGGATTAGATTTCCCCACCAATGGTCGTATATTTGAGGGTGAAACTGAGATATCCTGCCCTAGCAGAGAAAGAGGTTATGTATTCCAACAGTACTCCTTATTTCCATGGCGTAATGTATTGGATAATATAGCCTTTGGATTAGAAGTAAAAGGGCTGGAAGAAAAAGAAAGATACCAGAAAGCCCGGAAATACTTGAAAATGGTTGGATTATCCCAGTATGAAAGTAGTTCCCCAAAAGAATTATCCGGAGGCATGAAACAAAGAGTTGCTATTGCCCGTTCTCTGGTCAATGACCCGCAAGTTCTTTTAATGGATGAACCATTTTCCGCCCTGGATGTTCAGACCAGACACAAGCTCCAGGAAGAACTGGTACGCATTTGGAGTGAAGAACAGAAAACAATTATATTCGTAACTCATAATGTGGATGAAGCTATTTTTCTGGCCGATCGTGTGGTTGTTTTAAGCCATGGCCCTGGAAAAATAATAAAAACTTTTAATATTAACCTGAATAGGATTCGCGACCGTTCCACGCCTGAATTTTTAAATCTGAAAAAAGAAATTACGAGTTTGTTAGAAATAGAGTTATGAAACTCCATTATTAAAATGAACTGATATTTGACATATATAAAATTAATTAAAGAAAAAAATAGAAAATAAAAACAGAAAAAGCAGTTTAGTAGTGACTAGCTGGTGTCATATCCAGATGCTTGTCTTCTTTATGTTTTCCTGGAATTCCATAAGCATCAGCTCGGCACTGAGTACATGCACGGAATATAGGCATAATTTCCTCTACTTCATCCCTTACTTTTTCAATCTGGGCACAGTTGGGTCTGGAATAATCTTTCATGTTTCCCAGAGGGATGAGTGGAATGATATTCATTAAAGACGCTCCTCTTTTTTTAACTTCAGCAGCAATATCTTTAATGTGTTCGTCATTAAGGCCGGGGATTAAAACACTGTTGACTTTAACCACAATTCCTTTTTCCACAATTTTTTCAATTCCATCCAACTGATTTTTGGATAGTATCTTGAAGGCTTCTTCTCCCTCGTAGACTTTTCCCTTATAAACAACATGAGAATAAATTTTCTTTCCTATTTCAGGGTCTAAAGCATTTACCGTTACAGTAATAGTACTTACGTTCATATCTCCCAGTTCATCAGCCTTATCTGGTAATAAAAGGCCGTTAGTACTCATACATTTTATTAAATCTGGAAAATCCTTATCAATCTGTTTGAAGAATTCAAATGTTTCTTCATTAGCCAGAGCATCCCCCGGCCCTGCTACACCAATCACAGATATTGGCATTTCTTGAATTACTTTTTCCACATGTTCAACTGCTTCATCTACATTCATTATTCGAGAAGCTACACCCGGACGACTTTCACACTGGTTTATTTCTCTTGTGCAGAAATTGCAGTGAATATTACATTTAGGAGCAATTGGTAAGTGTGCCCTTCCCACTTTATCGTGCATTTTTTCATTAAAGCAAGGGTGTGCTTTAG
>JAUXXK010000459.1 GCA_030681145.1 Methanobacteriaceae archaeon
TCTGGACTTTTAATGGCATCTACAAGGTAATTTAATATTTCCTGTTCCATATCATCAGGTACGTCATTAAAAGGTAAGGTTGCAGCCTCTACTGATATTTCAGTTCCATTGGTTTCGATATTAATGGTAACTGAATTGTTAAATTGGTTAAATATTATACTGGATCCAGCTATTATTACTACTAAAATTATCCCTATGAATATCCAAGAATTTTTATTCAATTGATTCACCACCATAATTAATTTATCCGATTCTGATTAACTTAATAATATTTTATTAGTTCTCAGGTTTTATCCTTTATTAATACTCAATTTTTCCATAAGAAGCCTGGTTGTTTTTATATCAAGCTGGCCTGGTGCTGTGGAGTGTCCTGCTGAGGCAAATGTAAATGGGGCACCAAATAAAGGACCCATAATACGCGTATATTTTCCCAGATTACCCATAGATATAGCTACAGTTTCTGGATATTCTTGGAGAACATTTAAAACAGTAACAGTATCACCCATATTTTTAGGAGTAACCGCAAATTTAGCAATATCTCCTAGTTGGCTTTCTTTTTTAACTATTTCCTGGAGATATTCTAGAGAAGGTGTTTTTTCAAAGTCGTGGAATGATATTATGCTTTTATGCGCGGATTCAATAACTTTAGAGCGATATTTATCTTTACATAGTATTTCTATGTCCACATAATCTGCTTTGTCTGCTGCGGAAATTAAAATATCAGTTCTTTCCTTTTCAGATCCCTTAAAAAACCCACCTTCACTAGCAATTCTATTAGTGGCGATAGTTATAAAATCAACTTCTTTAATAAGCTGAGCAACCATGGGCGGTGTAGGAGATTTTAAAGCATCAATCCTAATTTCTAAAAGGTCTGCTCCTTGTTCAATATATGAATGTGCCGATTTCAAGACTTTTTCAGGAGTTTTTTCAGATATAGGAACACAGATTTTATATTTTTCCACTTTTTAACACGGCCTTTTAAATATTTTTAATTTAAGTTTTAAGCACAAGTTATAAATTATTTGTTAATTATGTATTTTTTATATTAATTAGTTAAGATAAAGTTGAGTTATATTATTTAGTTAATATTCGATGAGTTTTTTATAATAGATATCTGGTTTAACTTATTCAAAATACGGGTATTACTGCTTTAATTAGGGAAAACTATTATATTAATAGTCATACAATGATTAGCTTGAACACAAAATAATATATGTTTTTTAGGATGTGAAAAAATGATTAAGTCGCTAGAATGGAAACCTGTGATAATAGGTATTATTATCGCTGTGGTATTTTACTTAGCTGGAATAGTATCTGGCCAAAACTTCATGTTATACGCATTTTTAACAGCAGGAATGGCTGTTGGTTTTATGATAAGCACTAAATATATCGAGGGATTGAAATATGGTGCCCTTACCGGTGTAATAGGTGCTATTGTAGTTTTAGTGTTACTGCTGGTTATGTTGGTTATGCAAGGTGCAGGAACTGCCATAATATCTGCTTTCATGACTACTCTATTAATTTTCCTGGTCATGAATGTTATTTTGTCTGCAGTTGGAGGGGCCATTGGCTCAGTTATTAAAGCAGAAGCAGCAATCGACAGAACTCCTGAAGATTTAGAAGAATAATTATTCTTCTTTTTTATTACTTTTTTGATTTAATAATTCCATAATAGATTTAATTTCCAGAATATATAATAGCTAAAAAATTATACTAAACTCTAATAATTAAGGTCACTTTAACAGTTTTTATTTATTTAAATAATCATTTTTTTTAAATTATTTATTAACGCATTAATATCATTTTGTTATATGTTGGTGACAATTATAACTAAAAAATCAATAAATATAATTAGCACTTAAAACAGTATATTATTATAAATGTTTCATATGAATTAAAAAAATTCTATGAGAATATTGATAGTATATCATAATTATTATCATTTTATCTAATTTATTTTGAAAATCTATTTATTTACTATATTAACCTAGTTTCGGTTTATGCTTATAAATAGTAAAAGGAGGTGAAAAAAGTTGATTAAAAAAGTATTAATAATTTCAACTTTGTTAATGGCACTGATTCTTTGTGGTAGTGTATCCGCGTCAATAGTGGAGGAGCCAGCCACTATAGAAGAACCAGTAGATGATTCAACAAATCCAGAACAACAATCACCCGATGATATAAGTATTACTGGGACAGTTTTAAGATGTGATAATGGGGAACCATTCCCTGGAGTTAATATAACCGCAGGAGATAATGGGAACACAATTGCATCTACCACTACTGATGATGATGGAAACTACCAGTTAAACTTTCAAACCACGTCATCAATTGTGAATTTGACTGCAAACTACCCTGGACATGAACCATCCAATTATATATTTGCCATAAGTGATGGAGTTACTCAAAATGTTAATTTTACCTTAGGGGTAACTGAGTATGCAGATCCAGTAGAAGCTACCGATCCGTCAGTAGCAACCTTTGTAAGTTTAGGAAACTATAGCAACATATATATTCATTATTACGGCGGAAATAGTCCGGCTGGTGTCCTGAATATGAATTATTTGGGAACAATATACCCGTCTTTTTGTATAGATCTCTTCACACCCATTAGCATAGGGGATACTTTACTGGTTAATGGAGGACTATCTGAGGAGATATATGAAAATGTTGAATGGTGCAAAGTAAACTATATCCTACAAAACTATGACCCAACAACAAATAATGAGGCCGCAGCTATACAGGCAGCTATATGGTACTTTACAACAGCACCTTTTGGCCCTTATCCTGGAACAATTGACCCCCCTAAGTATCAGTTCATGACCTATATAGGTATTAATTCAGATGGTGACCCTGTACGTGCACGGGCCCTAGAGATTATTGCGGCTGCAGAAGCAGCAGGGTGCATGAGTTATCCTTTAAGCATTAGCTTAACACCAGAATCAGCAACACTACCCAATGGCCAAACATTAAAGTTAACTGCCACTGTATTCGACCAGCACGGAAACCCATTACCTGGTATTACCGTTATGTTAGAAACAGATAAAGGTACTTTAAGTTCAATATCTGGCACTACTGATAGCAATGGTCAATTCAAAGTAAATTTAACCACAAATGGTTTATACAACGACACTGCCACCATTCTGGCATGGGTGGAGGGTAAATATGGTACTTTCTTATACGATCAAAATAGAGAGAAACAATCATTAACTACCACAACCCTGATACCTCATTCCATAGAGGATGTTTCAACCGTGAATTTCACGAGCTCGGCAGATTTGGTCATAACCAAGGAAGTAAGTGATCCCAGACCTTTGGTAAATGATACTATATTTTATACTATCATAGTCCAGAACCGCGGCCCAAACACAGCAGTCAATGTTAGAGTGGTAGATATTCTACCTGCTGGTTTAACTTATGTTTCTTCTGTGGCTAATTATGGTTCATATAATCCCAACACTGGTTTATGGATTATGGGAAATTTACCAAATGGTGCTATTGCGGAGTTAGTCATAACTTCAATTGTAACTAGGCCCGGTGATATAACTAATAAAGCAAGAGTTATCTCAGATACCTACGACCCTATAATAGAGAACACTTCATCGAGTGCATCCCTAGTTGCAAGTACTAGACCAACCCCTACCCCTACTCCTACCCCTAATCCTGCACCTGTTCATGGTAAAACAGTTTCAATGCAAAAAACAGGGTTACCCGTGGGTTTACTAATACTGGCTATATTAATGGTGTTAGGTGGAGTCTTAAGAGAAAAAAATTAGTTAAACCTTTTTGAGGCTATGCCTCAACTTTTTTTTTATTTTAATAATCAATTAATTGAAGTATATAAAATAAATGATTCTTGAATTATATCTATAATCTTATTTTTATTATTAATTAGCAATTCGAACCCATAAATTGCAGTTTTTCAATTATAACCTGCTTTTAATTCTGATTGTATAAGAATCAAAAATATATTATCTATTAAAAACAAAATGATAATAAAATTTACTTTTATTCAATTTATCTTATGAAAACTTAATTTAAAGAAATACTTGGGTGATAATATGAAAATAACTGCCATTGGTGCGGATATATCCAACAATGATACTTCTTGTAGCAAAAATCTTATAAAAAAATTGGAAAATAATATTCCTCATTTAATAGATTTAGGTGCTATAAACGCAGCTTTAACTAATATTACAGGGGATGATGTGGTTATAAGTGCATTTGTAGAGAATGATCATTTAAAAATGATTAATCAGGCCATTGTGGATATACTAAAGGAAAACTCTGAAGATATAGGTGATGTGGGAGGAATATCATCTACTGCAGAAGGTGCTGGTGAAGGTATATCATATGCTGAAGCAAATATTCGTCAGGACAGGTTTCCAGATGCATTGATTATGGCCTTTGATACCTATGGTGGAGAATCATTTGTAGGGAATGTGGCAAACTCAGCTATAAAAGCTGCTCGGGGGATGGATGGAGTAACCGACCTAAGTGCCGAGATATTACCTGGAGTTAAGAAAATTCCTGGTGTAGGTTATGTTTCTGACCAGACTGATGACCCTGTAGTTGTGGCCACCCTAGAAGATCTGGAAAGTGTGGGTGTTGTTGCTGGAGCAATGTTAGGAGCTGCTCTTGGAAATAAAAATGTTTATCTGGTAAAAAGGGGTGCACCATCTTATGTTATTCCTGGAAGCGTAATTGTATCTATCACGGCCTTCATGAATGGCAACATGATGGATTTAGCAGTCCCTTTTGAAGAAAGGACTCGTATTTTAAATCTTTAAATATAATATTAAAACTTTAATATCAATATTCTCATAAATGGCAGGGTATGAGCTAATCTAATACAATTTATGATTAAAAAAGGCTAAAATTTAATTATATAATGATTCATATTTTAATTAAGATTATAAACTTAAGAGAATGTTATTTCATTTACTAAAAGATTATTGAAAATAATCTAAATCAATTTACTAAAAAAAAGGGTTTAAACAGGATATTTCTGGATAAAAATACTAAATGTTTGGTACAGGGTATAACTGGAAAGCAAGGTTCTTTCCATGCAGAACAGATGTTGGAATACGGGACTAATATAGTGGCTGGTGTGACTCCCGGCAGAGGTGGCCAGAAGTTTGGCCCGGTTAATGTTTATGATTCAATAGAAGAAGTAACCGAAGAAATGGAGGTTAATGCTTCTATAATTTTTGTACCCGCGCCATTCGCCATGGATGCTGCTTTTGAATCCATCAAAAACCTGGATACAGTTGTTATCATAACAGAACACATACCTATCCACGATTCCATGAAAATCATGGAATATGCTAAAAAAATGAACACTACAGTTATTGGCCCTAATACCCCAGGTATAATCTCTCCTGGTGTGGGAAAACTAGGAATTATGCCTACACATATCTTTAAAGAAGGAAATGTTGGTATAGTCTCCCGAAGTGGGACATTAACCTATGAATTCGCCAGCCAGATGACCAATGCTGGAATCGGTCAGAGTACCTGTATCGGTATTGGTGGAGATCCAGTGGTAGGAATGGATTTTGCCACGGTACTGGACAAATTTGAAAAAGACCCCGGAACTGATGCTATGGTCATGATTGGCGAGATTGGGGGCAATGCCGAAGAAAAAGCCGCAAAATACATAGAAAAAAATATCACTAAACCAGTAATGGCATTTATTTCTGGAGTTACTGCTCCAGAAGGTAAGAAAATGGGTCATGCCGGTGCAATTATTGAAGGTAAAAGTGGAACAGCCCAAGGTAAAATTGATGTTCTTGAATCCTCTGGGGTTAAGGTAGCTAGAAAACCTTCAGAGATTGTAAAGATGATTAATCAACTTTAATAAAAATTTTTGTAATTATCTTATGATTAATTAACTTTAATAAAATCTTTATTCTGGGGATTAATTAACTTAAAACATTATTTTAATTATTTTATTCAATTTTTTAAAATTAAATTTATAATCACAGATTAATATTAAATTATTTTATATAACTCATTGAAGTGAGAAATATGGCTGATGAAAAGGAAATAATAAATAAACTTACCAGTGGCGAAATAAAACTCCATGAAATAGAAAAGTATACTCAATCTGTTCCAGAAGCTATTGAAATTAGACGAAAGTTTATGGAAACTGTTTCGGTAGGCAAACTAGATAATGTATCTCATTTTTCTCTGGATATGGAAGAGGCCATGAAAAAAAATATAGAAAACCCTATTGGGGCTGTACAAATTCCAGTAGGTGTGGCTGGACCTCTAAAAATAAATGGAGAATATGCTCAAGGTGAATTCTATGTTCCACTGGCTACATCCGAAGGTGCACTTGTAGCATCTGTTAATCGTGGATGTTCTATTATACGTCAAGCTGGAGGGGCCACTGTCAGGATAATTGATGATAAAATGACCAGAGCACCTGTTATTAAGGCAGAATCAGTTACAGGAGCTATGGAAATAAAACAGTGGATTGAAAATAACTTCAATGAGATTAAAGAAGCTGCTGAAACAACCACCCGGCACGGAAAACTCTTAAAAATTGACCCCGTAATTGTAGTGGGTCGTTATGTGTACCCTAGATTTGTCTTCTCTACTGGAGACAGTATGGGAATGAACATGGTGACTATAGCCACTGAAACTGCTTTAAGATTACTAACAAATAAAACCGGGGCCCATGTGGTGGCACTCAGTGGAAATGTCTGTGTGGATAAAAAACCCGCTGCTTTGAATTTAATTGAAGGACGGGGAAAAACTCTGGTGGCTGAGATTGTAATTACACGGGAATTGGTAGATAAAAAACTTAAAACCACTCCAGAATCTATTGTTGAAGTAAATATGGCTAAAAACTTCATGGGATCTGCTATATCTGGGAGTATGGGGTTTAACGCCCACTTTGCAAATATGATTGGTTCTATATTTCTTGCAACAGGTCAAGACGAGGCCCATGTGGTAGAAGGTAGTTTAGGAATTACCACTGCCGAGACAAAAGAAGGAAACCTATATTTTTCCGTAACTCTACCTGATGTCCCATTGGCCACATTTGGTGGAGGGACTCGGCTGGAAACTGCCAAAGAATGTCTAGAAATCATGGATGTATTTGGGGCTGGAAAAGTACATAAATTTGCAGAAATTGTGGCTGGAACTGTTTTAGCTGGAGAATTATCTCTAATGGGAGCTTTAGCCGCAGGTCATCTGGCAAGAGCTCATCAAGAATTAGGAAGAGGATAACAAAAAAGATTTATTATTTTTATTTAAGGAGAAATTATTAAAATGAATATAATGGATTTTATTCACGAATACTTAAATATGAGTAGATACGTGGCCTTAGGAACCTTAGACGGAATTTTAGCTGTTATGGGAGTAACCCTCACTGCAAGTGGAGTAGCAGCTATTGGGGGCGCTGATCTTCCAAATTACCTTATTGGACTCACGGGGCTTAGTGGGGGAATAGCTTTAGCCATGTCCAATGCGTTTGGTTCATTTATTGGTGAGCGGGCCGAAGAAACACGAACTTTAAGGGAACTGGAACGTAAAATGATAATGGATGAAGGCCAACTGGACGATACCATTATACATAAACAGGCCAAACGCAGAATTTACATGAGTATGTTCACCCACGGGTTTTCCAGCTTTATTGGTTCATTTGTACCGGTGGTACCATTTTTACTTATTGCCAATAGAATGAGTGCTACTTTAACTACTATCATATTTTGTTTTACAGCTCTTATTATCTTGGGAATTTATTTGGGCAGGGTATCTAAGGAGAGTTTAGTTAAAACCAGTGTGGAAATTGTTATTATTGGTATTCTGATTAGTGCAGTAAGTTTTATTATCGGGGGAAGCCACTAAAAAAAAATATTTATTTATTTGAAATGATATAGATCGATATAACAAATTTCCTTATTTAATGATATAGATCGATATAAAAAAAAATTTTAATATTTTTTTTGTTTATTTATTCTAACTAAATAATCATTCAATCCCATAAACCTTCTTAATATTATCCGAGTGAATAATAAATGCATCCTCTTTACTAATCAGGCCCTTATTAATAAACTCAATGGTTCGGCGAGGGACTGTTTTGGGACCTAAAACTGCCCCAGGTCTGCTTAAGTCGTCCAGGTAGTCTGTTTCCATTAAAAAATAGTTACTCTTTTTAATACCTTCACTCACCACATCCCTGGTGGATATTAATGATGGGGTCAAACCATAGTTTTCTTTTGGGTCAGTATATGGGCCTGAAAAATGTTTAACTACTTTATATTCCTTCAAGCCGGCATTATTTGCCATTTGCGAGAACTCTTTAAACTGTTCTTCCTTTGAAGTTTCGGTGTGTAGTTGCACGGCACATCCTGCTTCACTTGCCAGTTGCATGGCATAAAACATTATCTCATTTTGCAGATTCCACTCCTCTTCTGAAACCTCATAGTGGGGTCTTCCAATTTCACCTATGGCCACGGCCTTATCTTCCATAACAAGTTTTTGGGCGTAATCCAGTCCAGCTTTAATCATGTCCCCTGCGGTTTCAAGGTTCTTACCACTATCTACTAACCTAGATAACTCTGCGGGATGTAGTCCAACAACTGCGTATGCTTGAATTTCACTGTTATCATTTATTTCCTTCACATATTTTAAAACTATTTCCATGGCCTTTTCAAAGTTAAATGGTTCTCCAAATGTCCAAGATGGTTTATTGGGTATTATCATTCGTTTCCCCCCGGAGCGGGCAAACTTTTGGGCAACTTTCAAGGGGCCTTCACCGTTGAAGGGATCCACATGAATATGATTATCTGTAATGGGAATATTGTCCATAGTATCATCTCGAAATTAATTTTAAATTGATAATTACTATTTGATTTTTCTATTTAATTAAATGTAATTAAAAAAATGAGAAATCAATAACACGTTAAAAAATATAGCTAATTATTTAAAAAACTCACAAAAAAAGTAATAATGGTTTATTATAGTTTATAATACTCGTTTAGCAGGATTGTCCTTGCTGCAGGGGCTAATATTATTTATAGAAGATTTTTCATTATGAATATCTTCTATTAATCCCATTTTATCTAAGACTGCTTTGGGATCCACTTTAGTTTTAACACACCCGTCCCTGGACAAAGGAACGCCTTGTGGAGCGAACTTTGATAGTTTCATCATAGATAAATTCAGATCTTGATAACACGCCACACCTAAAACTGCCTTGAAATTGTTTTGTTCTATAATTTTTTTAAGGAAAGTGGAACCTGGTATTATAAATACTTTGTATCCTTTTATCTCTGCTTTTTCCTTTAAAACTCCGATAACGCACTTATTGCATCCGGTACAAACCATCCCGGAAGGTTCCAATGTGGCCTCACATTTAGGATTTCTTAAACAGTGCGGCAAAATTAAAAGTTTTTCATCATCACTTATGGATTTGAATTTTTTTTCATTAACTTTGTTTCTTACTTCTACACCTATATGGTCTACAATTTGTTCATCCAAACCTATGCTTTCTGAAAATTTTTTAAATAGTCCATAAAAAAGGTCAATAGTAAAAAGAAGTACTTTGGGGAAAATTAAGCGGTCTTGATGTATGAGTATTTTTCCTAGAACAAGGGTCATAAAAAGCAGAAAAACTAATAGAATGCCTGCTATAACTACCATTTGCCCAAATATTTGATAAAATTCGTTAAACATGTAATCTCCTTAATTAAATATCTTAATGTTATATCATATTGTTTATAATGATTTCTAAAAGGATTAATATTAAAATATAATTATTCTGTAATTATATTATTATTATTTTTTATCAAAAACAAAGCAGTTATGGATATTTAAAATATTAATAATTATAATAATATCTATGTAAATTATTTAATATAAACTTGATTGATACTTTATAATATTTAATGTATTAATATACTAAATTTTAAGGAAGATAAATATTATTCAAAAAAATAATTATTTTAAAGTTTATCCAGTTTTAAATTAGCTATGTCTCCTTCAATTAGGACGCCATTTTCAGTTGAACTTAATTTAACTCCTGAGAGTTCATTACAAGTACAAAGGATATCTTGTTCTGGATGTGTGCCCGGTGTAATATTGCAATCCAAACGAACACTATTACCTACGGCCACCACCATTTTTAATCTCTGAGATGTGGGATGATTGTCTGGTAAAACTACAATGGGAGATTCCATTTCCCTTAATAAATAACCCATACATTTAATCCCCTTTTCAATATTAGGGCCTTCATCAAAAGCAGATATAACAATTAAATCTTCCTTTTCCAGAAACATTACAATTTCGTCTTCATCAGGAGTTCCAATAAAGACCATACGTGGTTTAACTGATTTTAGAATCCCTACGGTTCCACCATTTCCGGATAAAAATAAAATTTCAGAGGCGTCTATTCGGCGCACTCCACGTTGTCTGACTGGCATGAGGGACATATTACTTTTCTACCTATACCTTTAAATTCATTTCCACAATCTAAACATTTACAACGTTTTGTTTTCAGTTTTTTCATTTTAATATCAGCCATGGGGCCGCCCACAGTACACATATTATCACCGTGTTAATTTTTAATGTTGATGTTATTTATTTGTTTTTATTGGTGTTTTTTCTTTTTTTTAAATTGATTTCACGGTAAATTAAATCATAGTTGTTCATTTTTCCTTAATTTTTATTAACAGCTAGAGTGTGAAATATTTATGTTAAAAAAGACAGAATATTAATTAATAGATATACACTATTAATTAATTATCAAAAAACCGAGGTTGGTTTTAATAAATTTTAATGGTTCAGCTTTTACTTTAATTATCTAAAAACCATAAACTATTGAATTATCTTTAACTAATATTTGAATAAAAATATTCAGTGATATAATGGCTAAAAACCAAGGTGAGCTAATGAACAATTTAATTTTTCCATTCACGGCTATTGTTGGTCAGGAAAAAATCAAAAAATCTCTAATATTAAATGCAATAAACCCTGGAATTGGGGGAGTACTGATAAAGGGAGATAAAGGTACTGGTAAAACTACAGCAGTAAGGGCATTAGCAGATTTACTACCATTAATTGCAGTGGTTAAAGGATGCCTATTCAATTGTGACCCTCATGATCAGGATTCTGCCTGTGAATTATGCCGATCTAAAAATATTGAAATTGAAGAAAAAAAGATGAAAGTAGTGGAACTTCCCTTAGGATCAACAGAAGATAGGGTTGTAGGATCCATTGATATTAAACAGGCACTTAAAGAAGGAATAACTGTTTTAGAACCTGGAATTTTGGCTGATGCTAACCGTAACATTCTATATGTGGATGAAATCAACCTTCTGGATGACCACCTGGTGGATGTTCTTTTAGATGCCGCAGCATATGGTGTAAACAATGTGGAAAGGGAGGGAATCTCAATATCTCACCCCTCACGTTTTATTTTGGTGGGTACCATGAACCCTGCTGAAGGAGAACTAAGGCCCCAATTAGCAGATAGGATAGGGCTGCATATTACAGTTACCAGTATAATGGATATTAAAGACAGGGTATCTATAATGGATCGTCGGGAACAGTTTGAAAAAGATCCGAAAGCCTTTAAAAAGCAGTTTGAAAATGACCAAAAACTACTACTGGAGAAAATTGTAAGTGCTCGAAAATTATTATCTCAAGTGACCATCGATAATGATTTAATGGAATTAATTGCTAGAATATGTCTAGAAGCAGGTGTAGACGGTCACCGAGCAGATATAGCTGTTCTTAAAACTTCTAAAGCTGTGGCAGCTTACCATGGACGGCAAAAAGTTGAAGAAAAAGACTTGGAAGAAGCCTTGGAACTGGTGTTAGGGGACCGTATTCCTGGAAAAAGCCAGAACAACGCCTGTCAACAAATGGAAAAGGCTAAATCTGATATGGAAAAAGAACGGGAAAAAGAAAGGCAAGATCTGGAGAAAAAAAACGAACAACAAGAGGAAAATAGTGAAGAAGAGATGGATGAAAGCACTGAAAATGAAGAAGAAAGTTCTGATTCATCAACTAAAGTGCAGAATTCCTTTGAAGAATCTTCTGAAGAAAACAATGATGCTGATGAGTCACAAAATCCAGAAAACAAACCTCAAGATGAAAATAATAATGAATCTGAAGACTCCCAATCATCTGATGAAGAATCATCTCTTCAAGAAGTTGAATCTGGGTCATCTGGAATAGATGGAGATAAAGAGGAACAGAAATTATACTCTATCAATAAAACAGAAAATACTGTCGATTCAGATGATGTGGGGATTGATATAAAAAACTTCTGAAGATTAAAGGCAAGAAAAAAGAACGCCTTTATGGTAAACGTGTGGAATCAAAAACTGAAAAAGGAAAATATGTAAGAAGTAAATTTTCTACTTTAAAACCTCAGGATATCGCCATAGATGCTACCATAAGGGCTGCAGCTAAAAAATCCAGGGGTCAAATTATTGTAGAACCACAAGACTTAAGAGAAAAAGTCAGAAAGCACGGGGCCAGAGCTTCCATAGCTTTGGTGGTTGATATAAGTGGTTCTATGTTCTCTGAGAGAAAAGCCAACCGGGTGAAGGGTATCTTAAATCAGATGATTGTTGATACCCAGAGACACAAGGACAAGCTAACTGTAATCGGTTTCAAGGGTAAAGGTGCCGAAGTAATCATACCCACCACCAAAAGGGCACCTGCATTTCAAAGTAAGGTGGAAGAAATCATTGTGGGCGGAACCACTCCTTTGGCGGCCGGTCTAAAAAAAGGACTGGATATGCTATTACAGGAAAAGAAATATAAGGAATACGTGCCTATGATGATTATACTCACCGACGGTATGCCTAATGTGGCCCTACATAAAAACCCCAGTCGTGATGCCCTGGAAATTGCCAAAAAAATCCAAGAAAATGAAATCCATGCAATAGTGGTTAACTTTGAGCGCTTACTTCAGCAGGGCCGTAACTTGAATATGGAACTTGCAATCTACTCAGGGGGCCGTTATTATGATATGGAGGATCTGGAGAATCCCGGATTAATCATGAGTAAGATTATGGATTACGAGCGAAACGAGTTTTAATAGGATTAATAATACTTATTAATAGGAGTTTTTATTTTTTTTAAAAAAAATTTAACTCTTATCCAAAAATTAATTATAATCATAACTTAATTGCAACAACAAAATCCTTAATATAATCATAACTATTGAACAAAAAATATTGTAAAATAATATAATATTTAAATACCCCACTTGCTATAATATAACCTTTAACTAATTCACTGTGAAAATATGAAAGTAACTGTTTACCATGCCGAGGAGTGCGACCGCAAGAAATGCACGACTTTTAAAATGGCCAAGAAGGGAAAGTTTAAAATAGTATATCATCTCAACCAGTTACCTAGAGGTGCAATTGTTCTGAATCCTTATTCTGAAAAAGCAGTCTCCCCCCAAGATAAGGACGCCGTCCTTAAACATGGTGTGGCAGGCCTTGACTGTTCA
>JAUXXK010000460.1 GCA_030681145.1 Methanobacteriaceae archaeon
TGCCAGTGTGGCTGGAGCATTTGGTGGAATTGTGGCTGCAATTTTAATTACTCTATTTGGTACGGCTTTTGCAGGATTGGCTGGCTTGGCGGCAGGCCTACTTACCGGTGTATTACTTATCATAAGCGCACTTGTTGTATCTATGATTTCTATGGGAATTGGTGGCGCTATTGGAGCAGCCATAGCAAAAAATTAATAATTTTTTCTTTTAATTATTTTTTATTTAGTAGTCAAAGAATATATCTTTTAATTAATTAAATAAGCATAAATAAAGCTTTTTTATGATTAAATCAAAAATAATAATTAATAAGGTTTTATCTAAAAATATTTAAGTAAAAAACATTATATTTGATAATTTAATTAAAACTAGTTTAATTCATGGAGCTAAAAATGTTAATTGGTGTTATTTCAGACACTCATATACCCGAAAGGGCTTTGGAAATTCCTTCCAACGTATTCAATATCTTTGAGAATGTTGAAATGATTTTTCACGCCGGTGATTTAACTTCTCTACGTGTAAAAAAATCTTTAGAAAAAATAGCACCAGTATATTGCGTACAAGGCAATATGGATCGTTATAATGGTCTTAAATTTCCAAGAAGTAAGATTGTGGAGATTGAAGGTATTAAAATTGGATTAAACCATGGGGAAGTTTATCCTCGAGGGGATACTCAGCAATTAAAATATATAGCCCTGGAAATGGGAGTTAAGATTTTAATAACCGGCCATACACATCAAGCATTTATAAAAGAAGTAGGAGATATTTTACTTTTAAATCCCGGTAGTCCGACAGTTCCGCGCCTTACTGACCCAACTGTAATGTTATTGGATGTAAAAAATGGTCAAATGAATTCGGAAATCATTAAAATTGGAGATTCTCCATGTAAAGCTCTGAAATTTGATAAATAATATAACTTTAAAATGAAATTTATGCTAGATCATTGGCTGATGGTATTATTCAAACATAAAAAATATTAAGCAGGTTCATCGCATGGGTAAACGCTGGCAAGTGGAAAAGAAAAAAGAACATTATTATAAAAGTGCAAAAAAAGAAAATTATCGTTCTAGAGCATCTTACAAATTACTTCAACTTAATAAAAAATTCAAAATCATCAGAGAAGGCTACACTGTATTGGATTTAGGTGCCGCCCCAGGAGGATGGTCCCAAGTGGCCCTTGAATTAGTGGGGGAAACCGGGACTGTGATGGGGGTTGATTTACAAAAAATCAAACCTTTTGATGTTGAAAATTTTATATTTATAAAGGGAGATTTTACAACATCTGAAGTTCAAAAAGATATATACAATACCATAAACGGAAAAGCAGAAGTAATTATATCTGATGCCGCACCATCACTTTCAGGTATTAAAGACATAGATCAGCTTAAAACGATTGATCTGGCCGATAATGTTATAAAAATAGTTAAAAATCTCCTTCAGCCAAAAGGAAGCCTTTTAATGAAAACATTCCAAGGGCCAGGTTTTCCAGAACTTCTAAAAAAACTTAAAAAAGAATTTAAAATTGTTAAAACCACCAAA
>JAUXXK010000478.1 GCA_030681145.1 Methanobacteriaceae archaeon
ACGATAACCTAAAAAAATTTCTGAATAATCTCTCAAAATACCAGGAAAATCTGGAAGATTACAACGGTGGAAACAATCAAGAGGTTATATTAGAATTGATAGATTCTATTGAAAAGTATTCAAAATAAGATTTAATATTGCATTTATAATATTTATTTTTTTAAATAAAAAAGAAGTGATATACTAAGTAGACATTAAAATAAAAAAAATATTCAGGTGCGAATTATAATTAAATTATAATGTTACACCCATATCCAGCTGTTCCGTTAGCTCTTTATACCGATTACGTATTGTAACTTCAGTAACACCTGCAATATCCGCGACATCTCTTTGAGTTTTTCGTTCACCCAGTAAAACAGATGCTATGTATAAAGCAGCTGCAGCTACACCAGTAGGACCCCTACCGGAGGTAAGTCCCTTTTCCATTGCTTTTTCAATTATTTCAATAGCCTTAGATTGTACTTCACCAGATAATCCCAGTTCACTGGCAAATCTAGGAACATAATCTACAGGAGAAGTTGGAGGAAGTTTAATATTTAATTCCCTCGTAAGGAACCTGTAAGTTCTACCTACTTCTTTTTTACTAACCCTAGAGACTTCAGCTATCTCATCTAGAGTTCTAGGCACATTACAACGTCTGCAAGCAGCATATAATGATGCTGCAACTACACCCTCAATACTTCTTCCCCTAATTAGTTTATTTTCCACAGCACTTCTATAAACTACTGATGCTGCTTCTCTTACACTTCTAGGTAATCCTAATCTGGAAGAATCCCTGTCGAGTTCACTTAAGGCAAATGCAAGGTTTCTTTCTGTTGCACCAGAAATTCTAATTTTTCTTTGCCATTTTCTTAAACGATACCATTGTGCACGGTTTCTGGCAGGGATATCTCTACCATAAATATCTTTATTTCTCCAGTCAATCATGGTCGATAAACCTTTATCGTGGATAGTATAAGTTATTGGTGCTCCTACCCTGGTACGTTTATCTCTTTGTTCATGGTCAAATGCCCTCCATTCAGGACCCATATCTACTAAGTTATCATCGATAACCAGACCACATCCACCACAAACTATTTCAGCTCTTTCGTAATCCCCAATTAGATCTTCAGAGCCACATTCTGGGCATTTTGTTTCCTTTTCAACTTCAGAAACATCATTTTTCATTTTTTCTTTCGTTTTTTACGCCCCCATTTTTTCACAGGTTTTGATGAAATACACAAAACTGCTCCAACACGGTTGATATCAATTTGTTTCTTAGAATCTCTAGTACGAAATGGCTTGATAGTAATATATGGTTCTTTAGTAGGACCAAAAACATCGTGTACTTTGCCAATTTTATTTTTATCTTCAGTAAAAACAGTCAATCCAAGAGCAGGTGTACTGCTTGATCTTGCAATAATGTTTCCCTTGTTGGAGATATGCGAAATAGTTCCCAAAATCTTCATATTAAAACCGAAAATTTTATATATATTATTTATATTTAATTATTCTCCAGATGCTATATATAAATGTTTCGATAAAAATATATAATAAAGATATTGATATTAAAAGTAATTTTCCCTTTAAATATCTTTTGGTGACTTATTTAATATGCAATAACAATTAATAAACTCCGAATCAAATATAATACAAAATAAAGCACTATAAATAGCTTTCTAAAGCAATTACTTATTTAACAGATTCAGACTTATTTTCGCTTATAATGATTTTTCCATAATAAAAAGCAGCAAAAGCACCAATAATAGTAGGAACAATATAACTTGCCACTCGATCAATAATACTGGCAGCCATAACATAATCAGCAGAAATTCCTGCTACGGCAAAAAGACCCACCAGAGTAGCTTCTCGAATTCCCAAAGAACCCGGAAGAAGTGGAAGAAGAGAAATTAAAATTCCAACAGTATAAATAATGACCAATGGGAGAATAGGGGGTTGAATTCCAACAGCCCAAAAACAAACATATAAACGTACCATATCCAAACCCCACATGCCAAATGAAAGGAAAACCCCATATATGAGTACTTTTCTATCCTTTAATGCTGTAGAAAAACCTAAATTGAATCTATTTATGTAAAATATTAATTTTTCACGTATATCTGCAAAATTGATCTTTCTGCGAGTTATTTTCAAAAAGAAAGGAAATACGGATCTTGCTAGAGATAAAATAATCCTTTGGGCAATGTCCTTATTAATACCAGCGTAAATTATCAAGCTGAAAAAAATTATACATAGAACTATCAAGACCGTTATAAAAATTCTAGTGAAAATAGATAAATCCCAGGTTAAAATAAGAATAGCTGAAAGAATGGATATAACAATAAAAGGTAAAAATTCAAATACCCGATCCACCGTGGATGATGCAAAACCAATCTCAAAAGGAGTTCCTTTAACCTCTCTGAGAAGATATGCCCTTAATGGTTCTCCACCGGCAGCACCAGGAGTTACATTATTTCCGAATAAGCTGGCAAAAAGCATGACAAATAAGCTACTAAAACGGGGAGATTCATCAATTAGATCAAGTATCATCTTCCACCTTAAAGTCCATAACAACATTATACCTGCTTCCAGTGCAAAACTAAAAGCAAAAAGCCACAAATTGGTTCGTTCAAGAACCAATAAAACGTCTTCTAAGCCGGCAATAACAGTTACTGCAAAAACAAGTATCGCAGCAGCGATAAAAGAAATGATTATTTGTTTTTTATGTTCTCGAATAAACTGAAGAACATCGACTTTTTCAATCTCGTTTTCATTAGAAGACATTAAAACACCTAATAATTAATCAAACTAGTAATCTACATAGCAAGAATACTTAAAAAATCAAAGTTGATAAAAATCAAAATTGACAAATAATGGCCTATTATCATTTATTTAATCCAATTATTTGAAGAAGAGGTTTTCCCTCCAATATACCGACAATAATGTTCATTTCGTTGTTTTTGATTTCCCATAAAGATTTTATAACATCCTCAAAAACATTTTGCGGAATTAAAACAACACCGCACTCATCTCCCAACACATAATCTCCAGGATTAATCTCAAATCCCTCAAAAACAAGTTTTATGTTAATTTTTCCTTCTAAAATAGGTTTTCCGGCATTGGGAACAATATTTTTAGAAAATACTGGATAATCTATCTGTTTAATGGCCCCCGCGTCTCGGCAAGCACCATAAATAATTGTTCCACTTATACCTTTCATTTGAGCACTTTTAGAAGTTAATTCTCCCCAAACAGCATTTTGGTCGCCTTCAGAAAGAATAAACAATATTTGGCCTTTTTGAGCCATTTCAATAGCTTTTACAGAAGTTCCCCAGTCCAATTCGTGGGTTCTTACAGTAAAAACTTTCCCCATTAATTTTTTATTATTAACTGGTTTTAAAAAAGGTATAACTCCATTATAACCCGTTATTCTCTGCATGGCGTCTGATAATTGAGGAGTGGAAACAAGATCAAGAATCTTGTTCAAATCATTAGCCGAAAGATCAGTATCAATTAGTTTAATTTGATTTAAAAATTCTTCAAAATTTCCATATTCATCTTTAAATTTAACTAAATTTAATTTAGCATCTTTAATTTTATTTTTTTTTGATTCATTTAGTATAATCTGGTTTAATTCAATTTGGGAATCAACTTCAGCCCCAGATATAATTTTTTTTTTCCAGACAAATTTCTTCAATAAAGAATCAGGGGATATTTTAAAGGATTTTTTATCATCGACCATTTTAAAATCAGTCCTGAGGCGTAGTAACCTCTTCCACCATCGTTTTACCTGCTACTACTTCATCTACACTATGGATGGATCCCCCATACTCCTCAATGGCATTGGAAATTTCTTCAAAATTAAGATCATTACCTTGAATAGTGACCTTTATATTCTCGGTTTCCTTGTCAATTTCCATCAAAGTAATATTTACACCCTCAACGCCACTTATTTCACTTAAATACTTAGCATAATATGGTATAATAGGATCATGGGGTTTCAATATGTCTAAAACTATTCTAATCAGGCCTTTTGCCACTTAAAGTTCCTCCATATATTTATTTATTATTAAATG
>JAUXXK010000480.1 GCA_030681145.1 Methanobacteriaceae archaeon
AATTTAAAAAGATTAAAAGAAATTATAAAAGTTTTAAATGATTACAAATTTGGTTACATTGCAGAAAAAACAAAATTAAAAACTAAAATCCCATTTACAGGCAAATCTAAATATGAATCTATTGAAGAACTAGATTCATCATTACCCTCAAGATTAAGATTTTCTTTACAAGAATTAGGCACTACTTTCATAAAATTAGGGCAGATGTTAAGTACAAGACCAGATCTGGTTGGTGATGAAATTGCAGCAGAACTAACTAAACTCCAGGATGATGTTCCCCCTGTTGATATTGAAATAATTAAATCATCAATAGAAACTGAATTAGGTAATTCAGTAGAGGATTTATTTTTAGAATTTGATGAAAAACCAATTGGATCCGCATCTATAGGCCAAGTACACAAAGCAGTGCTTAAAAATGGGGATAAAGCTGCTGTTAAGGTCCAAAAACCTGATGTGGAAGAAATTATTCAAAAAGATATAACAATAATGCGCTTTTTAGCAAAAAGAATCAACGATTATATTCCTCAATTTCGAATTTATAACCTTCCAAGAATAGTGGATGAATTTGAAAGTAGTATCCTAAAAGAAATCGACTATAATCAAGAAGCAATAAATATCTTACGTTTTGATAACAATTTCAAAGAAAATGAAGCAATTTATGTTCCCAAGGTTTATAAAGAGTATTCAACTGAAAAACTTCTTACAATGGAATTTATTGGAGGAAAAAAGGTTTCAGATGTAATTGAATCTGATGAAGGTTATGATAAACCATTAATTGCAAAAAGAGAGATCGATTCATATTTTCAACAAGTTTTAATTGATGGATTTTTCCATGCAGATCCTCATCCTGCTAATGTTTATATTTTGGATGATAATGTGGTTTGTTTCATTGATTTTGGAATGATGGGAATCTTGGATCAGGAATTTAGAGAGGAATGTGCTGAGTTATTAACACATTATCTGAAAAATAATGTAAAGGGTGTGATGAATCAGCTTGTTTACATGGGAATAATCAATGAAAAAATAGACATGAGGGCATTTAAAAATGATTTAACTGGCTTAATGTATCGTTTTTATGGTGTGGGGTTAAAAGAAATGCATGGGGGATGGAATGAAGTATTAACACTTATGCGAAAGTATAATGTTCAAATACCTGGCGAAATTTCCCTCCTAGTTAGGGGTATGGCATTGGTGATAGACTCTGGTGAAAGATTGGACCCTGATTTTGATCCGGTTGAAGCGTTTAAACCTATGGCAAAGGATGTTATGCGTCAAAGAGTTAGTCCTTCCCATATGGTTGATTATATAAAAGATAATGTTTTTGCATTTGATCATTTATTGAAAACATTGCCTCAAAATTTAACTAAGGTTCTTTATCGGATTGAGGAAGGAAAAATAAATATAGAAGTGGAACATAAAGACTTGGAAAGGATAAGTAATAAGCTTTCGATTGCTTTAATATTATCCGCGCTTTTGATTGGTTCAGCGATCATAATGCAGACTGATAAAGGTGCATTTTTAGGAATAATTGGTTTTATAATCAGCATGGTTTTGGGTATATGGCTGGTTCTATCTATTTTAAAATATAAGGAGATATAGTCGCCCAATATGTTTTTTATTAAATTTAAGTAAAAGGTGAAACATGATTAACCTTAAATTATCTCATAAGAAAGATAGTCTTAAAAGATTTTCAATCAAATTAATTGATTTAATAATACATCACTTGAATTTCATATTACTTATTTCTTTTTTAGTGCCATGGGTTTATGGGCAGATTGCAATTGAGGACTTAAGTGAAGTTATAATTGTTGTAGGAGTTTTTGTTTTAAGTTCGGCTGCTCTAGCCATAGTAACATTTACTTACATATCTTCAATGACTAATATGAAAGAAGATTTAAAAAAGTCAATGGTATTTGCTGGTGAGTCATTTTTCATGGCCACTATCCAATTCATTGCCGGTTTGGGTTTGTTTCTATTTATAAATCTACTTATTAAACATTTTCTTGGCCAATTTCATATAGTTCTAAATTTCAGTTGGGAAGGTTTAATATCATTATTTTTATTGTTAATTCAATTAATTGGGATTTATGAAGTAGCTTCAGCTTTATCAAACCTTTTAAAAGGAATCATTGAGGTTTATGGACTACTTAGAAAGAAATTAAATATGTTTTTAGTAAAATAGGTCCAAAAAACCCAGCTTCAGGAGAATCTAGATACAAATAGCCACATTATTTTTTTTAATACTTTATTAACTGATAATAAATACATGTTTTTACATATTATTATAATTGAACTTTTATTCTAAAAGAGGGATTAAATGCTATCTGGAAAGGTTAATACCAAAAAATTAAAAAAATCAGAAAAAGAGCATACACCGGAAACCACAGCTTACGGGACCCGCTACTTCAAAAACAGCATTCCTAAATTTGAAATCCCTGAAGAAGGAATGTCGTCCCGGGCAGCCTATTTATTAATCCACGATGAATTGAATTTAGATGGTAACCCCAGCCTCAATCTGGCCAGTTTTGTCACCACCTGGATGGAACCCGAAGCCGACCAACTCATCATGGAGTCGGTGGATAAAAACTATGTGGATACTGATGAATACCCTCAGACCCTGAAAATCCAGGAGAGGGTGGTTAATATGCTCGCAAGATTATTCAATGCCCCCACAGACTGTAACTATATGGGTACTGCCACCATAGGGTCTTCTGAGGCCATAATGTTGGGGCTTTTAGCCCATAAATGGAGCTGGAGGGAAAAAAGAAAATCTGAGGGGAAACCCTGTGATAAACCCAACATTGTTATGGGCGCGGATGTGCACACCGTGTGGGAGAAATTCGCCAAGTACTTTGATGTAGAATTAAAACTCATACCCCTAAAAGAGGACCTTTACACTATAACTGCTGAAGATGTGGTCGGCGCAGTGGATGAAAATACTATTGCAGTAGGAGCAGTGGTAGGTACCACCTTCACAGGTCAAATGGATCCTATAAAAGAAATTAATGATAAATTGGTGGAAATAAAAAAAACCAAGGGCTGGGACATACCTTTACATGTGGATGGGGCCAGTGGAGGATTCATTCTACCATTTCTCCAGCCGGATCTGGAATGGGATTTTAGATTAAGTCAGGTTAGATCCATCAATGTATCTGGACACAAGTATGGGTTGGTATATCCCGGTGTAGGATGGTTAATCTTCAAGGATAAAAAAGATGTACCAGAAGACTTGGTATTTAATATCACCTACCTTGGAGGTAACATGTCCAATTACTCTCTTAATTTTTCCAAGGGCAGCAGTACCATAATTGCCCAATATTACAATTTTATTAGGCTGGGATTTGAGGGATATAAATCAATCATGGAGAATTTGCAGGAGAATGCAAAATATCTGGCCCATGAACTGGAAAAAACAGGTAACTTTGAAGTAATCAATAAGGAAGTGGATTTTCCTCTGGTAACCGTCACCTTAAAGAATACTGATTTTACAGTGTATCAGTTATCAGATAAGCTCCGGGAGAAGGGCTGGATAATCCCTGCCTATAAGTTACCAGAAAATGCCCAGGATGTGCATGTACTGCGGATGGTAATTAAGGAAAACTTTAGTAGAGACATGATAGAGAACCTTTTATCAGACCTGAAGGAAGCCTACCAAATCCTGCAAAGTAAAGAAAAAGAAGAAAAAAAGGATAACTTGACTTTGTTGTATTGATAATAATTACAATTTGATGAATGATACCTTGGGAGTATATAGATTTAGTGTGAATAAAAATAAAAATAATAATTATTTTAAATAGAACTTCTTCTAAATCCAGAAGTCCTATTTTTTAGATAGTTATGCCCGAATGGGTATGACTAAACAATTATTTTAAACTTTTTTTTATTTTATCAAATTCAGCATCAGATAATACTGGTTCAATACCATCTAGTGAAATTGATTCATCCAAATTTGCATAAACCATACCATTAGTTCTAGTGGCCATGATTGGTTCTTTTAGTTTATAAACTCTTAAAAGCCAAAAAAAGGTCGTATCAGAATTAATATATGATTGGACATGGTCATTGGTCCAGATATGATATTCATCTAAATCATTAACAACATCTGCTGGTTTTTCAATTTCCTCTTCAACAGTGGCATAATATTTAATTTCATATTCTGGTTCATCTTTTTTAGGATCAGAATTTTTCTCTACAAATGATTGATGTTTATCCTGAAAACTGTCCATATAATTCTCATTTTCTAAATAAACATCAGTAGGATAAAGTATAAATTCTTTTAATGTGTTTTGATAGTTCCTTACTAAAATAGATTGTTTTCCTTGCCCTAAAGCCTCTACAATAGCATTCCATTCAAGCAAACATTTATTTGTTTTTTCCATAAATATCACTCCTATGACTAATCAACTTAAAATAGACAATTTAATGTATTTAATTATGATTATACTATTTTAAAATGTTTTCTTACATTCCGAAACTAATTAATAAAATTATTAGTTACTATAAAACAGAATACTAATAGTTTGTTCACATATATATTTATATATTAGTATCAGTATGTGATTTTAATTAAGTATGCATAAACTTTTTTTATACTTCTACTTCTTTGAAGTTAATCTTAAATTCTGTTCCGGGGTTTGTGTCCAGTTTTTCTATATTCCCGTCTATTTGATCGGTTAAATTGGTTACTATTTGTAAACCGAGTGATTCTGTTTTTTTGTAGTCTATATCTTTGGGAAATCCTATTCCATTATCTTTTACGGTGAATTCACAGTTTTCGCCTTTTTCATGGAATTCTATATTGATTTTTCCTTTCCTTCCATTTGGAAAGGCGTGTTTTAGGCTGTTTGTTATGAGTTCGTTTACTATTAATCCTAATGGTATAGCTGTGTTTATGTCCAGAAAAATATTATCTACATTAATTTGTAATTTTATAAGACTAGGATCTGCCACATAGGTATGGAACAGTTCAGTGGCCAGTGAAGTGATATATTCACTGAAATCTAACTTTTTAAGGTCTGATGATTGATATAATCGTTCATGTATGAGGGCCATGGATCTGGCACGATTTTGACTTTCCTTAAAAATATCTTGGGATTCTTTATCTTTTATATAACCTGATTGAAGATTTAAAAGGCTAGATATTATCATGAGATTATTTTTAACCCTATGATGTATTTCTTTAAGAAGAATTTCTTTTTCATCTAAAGATTGTTCTAATTGTTTTACGAGTTCTTTTTGATCGGTAATATCGTAACAAGATCCTATGTAACCTTTAAAATTATTATTAAAATCATAAAATGGCATACCTAAGTCTAGTATCCAACGGTATTCTCCGGTATGGTGGAGTAGTCTATATTCCATTCTAAATGATTTTCGGGCTTTGAATGCTGTGAGATAAATATCAAGACAGTTATCAAAGTCTTCGGGATGAATTCCTTTTGTCCAGCCGTCACCAACTTCTTGAGCCATGCTCTTTCCTGTGAATGCAAGCCAATTCTTATTGAAATAATCACACTCAGCATCCAAATTTGCACGCCATATAAGTGCTGGAAACTCTTCAAACAAGGTTAAAAATTCATATGATTTTTGAACTTCTTTTTTAGCTTTTTCACCTTTGATGTTTGATTTTTCCAGCTCGGCAATCCTCTGCTTAAGTTCGGATATTTCACTTATAAGATGTTCATAAGATTTTTGTTCATTCATCCAATTCCCCCCATTAATACCCAATTTTATAATTCATTTGGAATCGTGATTTTGATTAAATAAGTTTTTGTATGGTCTATAATTTTTTATACTTCTACTTCTTTGAAGTTAATCTTAAATTCTGTTCCATTGTTTCTGTTCAGTTCTATTTTTCCGTCTATTTGACCGGTTAAATTGGTTACTATTTGTAAACCGAGTGAGTCTGTATTTTGGTAGTCTATATCTTTGGGAAATCCTATTCCATTATCTTTTACAGTGAATTCATATTCTTCGCCTTTTTTATAGAAGCCGACATTGATTTCGCCTTTTCTTCCATTTGGAAAGGCGTGTTTTAGGCTGTTTGTTATGAGTTCGTTTACTATTAATCCTAATGGTATAGCTGTGTTTA
>JAUXXK010000118.1 GCA_030681145.1 Methanobacteriaceae archaeon
TTAATTCTTATAAAATAAAATTAGATATTTCAATAATTCTAATTAATTAATGCATATTTTTTAAGAATATATTAAATTAATTAGAAAAAATATTTTAAATGTTGTTTGAATCATAAATATTTAATATCTAAACTCCATATATCTACTAAAACTCACTAACTAATTTTTATCAATAAAATCACGGAGAATTATTATGACAGATTTCAGTGAATGGTTTCACAACATATTAGAGGAAGCAGAGATTATAGACTCTCGCTACCCCATTAAAGGAATGCATGTATGGCTTCCCAATGGATTTAAAATAAGAAAATATGTCTTAAATATACTTAAAGATTTATTGGATAAAGAACACGAAGAAGTGCTCTTTCCATTACTAGTTCCAGAAGATGAACTTGCCAAAGAAGCTATACACGTTAAAGGATTTGAAGAGGAAGTTTATTGGATAACCCATGGTGGATTAACTGAACTTAATAAAAAAATGGCATTAAGGCCAACCAGTGAAACGGCCATGTACCCTATGTTTGCATTGTGGGTCCGGTCTCACACCGATCTTCCAATGAAGTTTTATCAAGTGGTAAATACATTCCGTTATGAGACAAAACATACAAGGCCTCTTATCCGTGTTAGGGAAATTACAACTTTCAAAGAAGCACACACAGTTCACAGTACCAAAGAAGGCGCGGAAAATCAGGTTAAAGATGCTATTAATATTTACAAAGAATTCTTTGATATTCTGGGAATTCCCTATCTCATCACCAAAAGACCAGTATGGGATAAATTCCCTGGAGCAGAATATACCATGGCCTTTGACACATTGATGCCGGATGGGAAAACTCTCCAAATTGCAACTGTCCATAATCTGGGCCAGACATTTGCAAAAACCTTTGAAATTACATATGAAACTCCAGAAGGAGAACATGAATATGTATATCAAACTTGCTATGGGCTTTCTGATAGAGTAATAGCTTCATTAATTGGTATACATGGTGATGAATCAGGATTATGCCTGCCTAACGAAGTTTCACCTTACCAATTGGTCATTGTTCCTATTATATTTAAAAAAGGCGGTGAAGAAGTCATGGCCGCTTGTAAAGATATTGAAAGCAAATTAAAAGATGCTGGATTTAGAGTACACTTGGATGACCGTGATTTAAGAGCAGGTAAAAAATTTTACGAATGGGAAATGCGAGGGGTGCCTATAAGAATTGAACTGGGGCCAAGGGACTTAAGCAATAAAAATGCGGTATTTGTAAGAAGAGATACAATGGAAAAAGTTAATATTTCTCTAGAAGACGATATTGTGGAAAATGTCAATGAATTGATGTCTTCTATAACTTTTAATCTGCGGAAAAAGGCTTCTGAAAAAATGAAGGGCCAAATCCGGGAAGTTGATAATTTAGAAGATGTTAAAGAGTCCATAGAAAATGAAAGAGGCATTATCTCCTTTGCATGGTGTGGGGAAGAAAACTGCGGTAAAGAAATTGAAGAACAAGCCAACGTGGATATTTTGGGCGTCCAGGAAGAAGAGATAAATGGTAAATGCTTCCAGTGTGGTTCAGAAGCTAAATTCAAAGCTTTTATGGCTAAAACATATTAAAACATTTAATTTAACTAATATTTGATTTCAA
This sequence comes from Methanobacteriaceae archaeon, assembly GCA_030681145.1. Classification (GTDB taxonomy): domain Archaea; phylum Methanobacteriota; class Methanobacteria; order Methanobacteriales; family Methanobacteriaceae; genus JAUXXK01. The sequence goes on from JAUXXK010000118.1 coordinate 1,629, forward strand.
TTAATTAAAATCTATATTTCATTAATTAAATGTTTCATAATATAGTATCTTATAAATAAAGGATAATATAAATTTGTTAAATAAAACTTGAGGAAGATGGAATGAATTTCAGGATCATTTTGGTGGTAATTTTCATATTTCTATTTGCATCAGCAATGGGGGCAATGAATTTTATCTCAGCAAAGGGACTAACTTTGGATGAGGCATATAAAAATGGTGATGTTGAAATTATTCAACAGACAACTGCCGGGACCATACCCCATAGTATAACTATTACCAATAACGGTGAAAATCCTATCAATATTGAAAAAGGATCAATGCTTACCAGTAAATCTTCCCAAGATATGGTTATTGCTAGGGATGATGTGGTACTTTCAGGAGCAAAATTGACTGTACCGGCATACTGCATAGAACCTGGAGAAAAATCAGCAGATAAAAGTAAGCTAAAGGCAGCTGGCCTTGCTCCTCAAGTTATCATAGACATTATTTCAACATCAAACCCCGCACAACAATCAGAGGCCTTCAATACTCAGATAAAGATATGGGCTATTACTGGAGGCGAGGATTTCAATGTATATACTGGTGAATCACTGGCTGTCAGCCAAGAACAGGGAATAAGTTTTTATGATATTAAACAGAACATGTCCAATGCTAAAATAGAAGTAATGACCAAATTTAATTTCACTGAAAATCAGATGAATAATATAAATATTAACAGCCCATTACTCAATAAGAGTGATAGTATTTTTAACCAGTTTTTCAGCTGGATATAAATTACTATTTATTTTAATTAATAAGGCTAATAAAAACATTATTTTAAAAAAACCCATTTTCTAATTTAATTAAAAAAAGCACACTTAAATCTTTGGAGATTGTTTATGCCGTCCACTTATGCTATTATCCCGGTTTCCCGGTTTTCTCATGCTAAAACTAGATTATCCCCTACTTTAACTCCTTATGAGAGGGAAGGTTTACTAAAGGCCATGTTAACAGATGTTAAATTTGCTTTAAAATCATTGGTTGATGTCGTGGTAGTTGTTAGCTCAGATGAAGATGTGCTTGATTTTGCATATGATCTTGGTGTAAAAATTCTCCAGGAAAAAGGAGAAACAGATCTAAATGGGGCTCTAAAACAAGCCGTAGAATGGTGCCATAAAAAATGCAGTAAGATCATTATAACTCCCTCAGATATACCTTTACTGGGCCACGCCAACCCAAAAAAATTAATTGAAGATTCTGAGAAATATGATATGGTTATTGCCCCAGCTAAAGGTGGAGGAACCAATGCAATTGTTTTTAAAGCAGGAAGCATGGATTTAAAGTTCGGTGACTGTAGTTTCTTTGAACATATATCAGGGGCAGAACATAATGGCTTAAGTTTCAAGGTTTATGATTCATTTTACCTTTCCCTAGATGTTAACACCGCTGAAGATTTAGGTGAAATTATATTACATGGGCAGGGTACTCATACCCAAGATTATCTTAAGAAACTTAAGTTAAGTGCTAGGCCGGTACACGGTTCAGAACGTCTTCAAGTAAAAAGAGAATTGCTTTAGTATTTAATCCATTTTATACTAATTCAAGACTATATTTGAATAATATTTGGTGATTATAAAATGATGGCTATTTCAATAGCGGGCTTTGACCCTTCTGGAGGGGCTGGAATTTTAGCAGATATAAAAACGTTTTCTGCCTTGGGAGTATATGGTACCAGTGCAATCACAGCTTTAACTGCTCAAAATGTAGGGAGAGTTTCAAATATATCTCCAATAACTCCTTCTTTTGTGGAAGAACAGATTGACCTGATTCTGGAAGATCTTCCAATTGTCTTTGGAAAAACAGGAATGCTTTACTCTGAGGAAATTATTTTATCAGTGGTAAAAAAAATTAAGGAACATAATCTGAAAATCGTGGTGGATCCTGTGTTGGTGGCGGGATCTGGTGGCTCGCTTTCCCAGAAAGGAATGGCAGACACTATAAAAAAAAATTTATTAAAAGAGGCCATATTGACTACTCCTAACGTTTTCGAGGCTGAATTATTATCTGGTCAGGAAATAAAAAATAAAGATGATGCCATTGAAGCAGCATTGACCATTGGTAAAAACTGTGATGTGGTAATAACTGGAGGCCACCTTGATGGGGATAATATTTTCTTTAATGGCCAGATCAGTGTTATGGGAGGAGAGTTAATTGAAAGTGATAATACTCATGGCAGTGGTTGTTCTTTTTCTGCAGCTATAACGGCCTATTTGACTAAGGGTATGGATATGGATGAGGCTATTAAAAAAGCAGATATTTTTGTGAAAAAA
>JAUXXK010000038.1 GCA_030681145.1 Methanobacteriaceae archaeon
TTTAATTTAAAAGTTTAAATATAAAAATTTATCTATTAATTTCTTAAATAACTTCATGAATTATCATTCTTAAACTGAAATATATGGTGAATAAAAAATTAAAAAATTAGGGTCTGATATTTTATATTTTAGGAAATTCCATGCATATATAGTCCCCTTTAGAATAAACTATAATTTTAAATTCTGATTTTAGATATTGTGACATTAATTTGTTTAAAAGTTCATAAAAAACAGTATAATCTTTTTTATTGCTTCTCTCAGCTGAAACATAAATTTTATTTGAACTAATATCTACATACAGTGGACCGGCCACACCATAATGTTTCAATAATACATGGTTAATAACTTCATCTTTTTGATCAATAAAACTTGTTGCATCCACATAAACATCTTCAAAGTCCATAAATCTTTCTTTTTCAGCCTGAAACTTCTTAAGAGCCATTTCAATATTTGCTTTAAGTTCCCTCTCTTTATAAGGCTTCATAAGATATCCATAAGGATATGTTCTGACAGCTCTTTCAATGGTTTCATCATCTGCATAAGCAGTTAAATATATAATAGGAATGTTATGCATATTAATTATAATTTTAGCTGCATCTATTCCATCTATTTCTCCTTGGAGTACAATATCCATTATGATTAAATCAGGTTTATTCTCCTTAACACTTCTAACAGCGTCTTCTCCAGAGGATACGGTATTAGTTACATTGAAACCTAATTTTTGGAGCTTTTTCTTCAAACCTAAGGCTAAAATTCGCTCATCTTCCACAATTAAGATTTTTTCATCTGCCATTATTCCACCCTCAGACGCCTCGTTTAGGTGTGATTAATTCTAGGCAAATATTATCGCCTTTAGGATAAATAATCGCGGTTCCTCCATAGGCCTGAATAAAATTCTCTGTGACTTTGGTAAGTATTGGGAAAATATTTTCATGGTCACGATTAACACATAAATATGTTTTTTTAAGCCCTACATCGAGAGTAAAGTCTGTTAATTCATTTATAATTCTGGAACCAATAATAGATTCTTTTATGTATTGCTCTTTTTCTTTTAAGAATTTTTCAACTTCACCAAATATATCATCCATTTTTTTCGAATTTTCCTGGTTTTTATCCATTTTCACACCCCCTAATCAAAAATCTCTTTTTCATCTACTTCTAATTCTTTAATTTTTATCTGGCACCATTCATATAATGCTTCTTCAGCAGCTCGTGACATTTTTCCCTGTTTTTCACCGTATGATAATCTAGCTATTCTTCTAAAGGCAATTTCTAATTCATCTGATATGCAAATAGTAATACATCCCATAGTTATCCCCTTCTTTTGTTTATCTAATTTAAATTTAAAAGTTTTAGTATATATATTTTTAAAAAAAAGAGAGTGACTACTTTTAAATTTATTATAGATAATCAATAGGGATTAGATAGATATTCAAAAAATAGGGTAAAAAAGTAAATATCTGCCATTAAAATTAGAGAAAGGTAGATATTCCAAAGGGCACTATTAGAATATCTACCCTACTGAATAAACAATAATAGGGTTTAATTAGTTAATTTAGAGAACCTATTTTTGGAATTGTTAAATTGTAGTTTTGAATAGTATTGTACTCTACATATAACCCAGTCAATCATACAAACCATTAAATATAACGCACCTAAAAAAAAGGCCGCTATCAATATTAAAGTATTTTTAAGAGCTTTTAATAAACTTTGTTTGCTCATACCATGGAAAATTTTGATATACATTTATCCACTTCCATTATCATGTTTTTAGTTCTTACATTATAATGTAAAAGTTTAAATATTTAAAATTTTCTATTAGCATATATGGATAAAAATATTGTATTGATATTTCGTTGTGCTATTTGGCCCGTTTTTGTAATTTTTGGGCGGATAAAGTTATAAATATTCATTAATTTAAAATTTAAAGCATAATTCTTTTGAATTAAGTAGAATAATAAGTTTATATTATTTGCTCATTATCCACAATATAATATGATAAATAGTGATACGTCATTATTCCTTTTAATTTATCATTTGAAAAGTACATTTTCAAAGTTATTTTAAAGGCATATGATTATGCTTTATTGTATTACTTTCAAAAAAGTTTTATTCTTTGATGATAAATCTTTTATGATTATGAAAAAGAAGATTAAGACCCAGAAATTAATAAAAACAATAATTTTAATATCGTGGTCTGTTGGGGTATTAAATGGTATCGGGATATGGTATTAAATCAAAAATTGATAATATTAGTATAAATAAAACTGTTTTGATAGTACTTTCCGTTTCAATGGCGGTTTTTGTTTGGTCATTCAGTGCAGGTATAGTAAATATAGCGCTGCCAACAATCTCTCAGTATATGGATATAAGTACTTATCTTGTTTCATGGGTTGTTATAGTTCATCTACTAATATTAACCAGTTTTATGCTGATTTTTGGCAGATTGGGCGACATTATTGGACTTAAAAAAGTTTTCTTAACGGGAATTTTTTTATTCACAGTTAGTTCTTATCTTTGCGGTATTTCTCTTGATTTTATACAATTATTATTATTCCGGGGATTACAGGGTTTGGGTTCTGCAATGCTATTATCAATATCTCCAGCACTTATTTCTAAACATTTAAATGCAAATTTCCAGGCAAAAGGTTTTGCAGCCCTATCTGCATCAACCGCGATAGCTTTAGCTGCGGGATATGGAGTTGGTGGTTTAACAATTCAATATTTTGACTGGAATTGGATTTTTTTAATTGTTGTTCCACTGGGAATTATAGCATTTGTCTTAAACTTTTTTTTCATACCTCCGGATAAATATGAAGAAAAAAAATTAGATTTTGATTTAGTAGGTGCTTTTTTAATACTTATTGTAATGGTAATTTTAATATTGTCAATATATGCTGCAAAAGACCTGGGTTTAACATCTAAATGGTTTATCGGTGGGCTATGTTTCGACTTTATTCTTTTTTCAGGATTAATACATTGGGAAAATAAACAAAAGTACCCTATTTTTGATTTAGATCTTTTAAAAGATATTAAATTACTTTTACCATTATTAGCAACATTTTTAATAACACTGGTTTTGATGGGGACAATATTTTTGGTCCCATTTTATCTGGATTTAATAATGGGTTACAGTACTGCTTTTTCAGGCATGTTAATTTTAATACCTACTTTATTAGTACTCTTTGCAGGACCTCTTTCTGGTGTAATCACAGATAAGTTTGGATCAAAAATACCCACAGTTATTTCCTGCATTTTGCTCATGATATCTTTAGGTTTTTTCATATTAATTGACCAGAATGTAGGTATAATCTTTATTTTACTTGCATTATCTGCAAGATTTTTATCAGAAGGATTTTTTGCACCCGCTAATAACAAACAAATCATGAAAAATGGTTATAAAGGTAATATTGGGTCGATATCTAGTTTAATGAACACTTCCAAATATATGGGAGTTATACTTGGCGTTGTAGTATTCAGTGCAATTTTTGAGTCAACCATCATTCAACAAACTAATAATCTTGCGGATATGCCAGTCACCGGTGCACTTCACCTTGCTGCTCCAATTTCAGTACTTTTGAACGGTTTTCAAAATACTTTTCTTTTTGGATTAATTATAAGCCTATCTGTTTTATTTATGGTTCTTATTTCCAGGCAATGGGAAGGATAATAATTCATTTATTGTGAAGGCAGGTAATTAAAATTACATACTTGATTAAAGGTTAAATTAGTATTAATATATCCCATCTCTTTTTGGAAGTGGATCATTTGCATTACATTTGTTTTAAATTCAATATTTGGCAGTGCAATGAATTTTATATGGTTTAAACTTTCCATTTCTACATCATCCAATGTACCCATTTTTCTAGATAAAAATAATATGTTTTTTTCAGGATAATTAGTGATATATTGTGTGGATTGAACATGCACTTTTAAGAATTTTGATAGTGTTAATGGTTTATTTTCGATAAAATCTTCACTAGTTACTATTACACAACAAGGATGATTAGGCCAGATGTCGTTGGAGTAGACGAGTACATTCCCAATTTCAAGGTTTTTTCCTATTGATACGAAAGGTTCCCATGCAACATAAGAATCGTATAATCCTTCTTTCAATCCAAAAGGCATCATAGGCACTTCAGATTCGGTAATAGTTACATTGCCAAAATTTACATTATTATTTCGAAGAAATATGTGTAATAATAAGTCTTGTATGGATCCATTTTTGGGAATTGCAAAAGTCTTATTTACTAAATCGGATGCATGGTCAATAGTGGAGTTTTCTGCGTGTATTATACCACTGCCCTCCAAATTAACAGGGGCTACAATTTTTAGTGGAAAACCTTTATCTATAGCTGCTGTTACGGGAGTTATCCCACAATAACCTATATCTATCTTTCCCTGTTCTAATGCTTTAACCATTTCAGCTCCTGAACTAAATGGAACTAATTTAACTGTTAAATTATTTTTATCAAATAATTCTAGTTCGTCGGCTGCAAATAATGCAGCATGGTGGGTGCTGGGAAGATATCCTACATATATTATATTAGAACCTTCTGTAAGGTAGTTATGAGTAGTGCCTATAATTAATAAAATGATCATAGCGGTTCCAATAATAAAAATCGTTTTTTCCATAATTACACATTTAATGTATTAATAAATAAATTTTTATAATTAAATAATTTGTTGTCTTAATTATTATAAAAAAAGATCCCCCTCAAACTCCTAAAAAATAAATTAAAATAAAAATTTAATAAGCTAAATTATGTATTTATGATTTGTTTTAATTAAGCATATGATATAAATGATTCAAGTTTTATACTCTCGTTATGTCTGTAATCAATGGTTATTATTGCTCCGTTTAATCCATGGTGATTTGCCATTTTGATATATGCAGATTTTTGTATGCCAAAATATCCACAGGTGGGATCATAGATATATCCATTAAATAAAACAACTTGATGTCCTTTGCTGTAGTCTTTATTCCATACTTGTAATAATTTTACATTATGATAACCCTGTTCATAAATATATTCTGCAAATATTTCGGATTTATTTTTACAATTAAAATTATTAGAATAAGGTATGTCCTTAATTTCGTT
>JAUXXK010000039.1 GCA_030681145.1 Methanobacteriaceae archaeon
GTCGGGGTCGCCTTCAAAGTCGGATATGTGCATACTGATAAATCGGAAAGCATTCCAGAATTTTCTCAAAAATTTATATCCATATTTAACATCTTTCCAGGCAAATGGAACGTCCGAACCAGGTACACTGTTTGAAGCCCATAATCTGAGAGCATCCGCACCATAATCTTCCAGAACAACCTCCGGAGAAATAACATTGCCTCTTGATTTACTCATTTTATGGCCATCTTCACCATATACCATACCATTAATTACAATTTGGGAGAATGGTTTTTTCCCAGTAAGAGCCCCGCACCTTAGAGTAGTATAAAAGGCCCAAGTTCTAATAATATCATGTCCCTGTGGCCTTAAATCTGCCGGGAAATATTTTTCATACACTTGATCAGGCCAACCGGCTATAGCCAGCGGGGAAATTGAACTATCCATCCAGGTATCCAAAACGTCGTCTTCTCCTATAAATTCACTACATCCACATTCACATTGAAAGCCTGGCTGTTTTTGAACCGGATCAATAGGGAGCATTTCTTCAGAAGCAATATTAACCTTCCCACAATCTTTACAGTACCATACTGGAATAGGGGTAGCAAATATTCTCTGGCGGGAGATACACCAATCCCAATCCATGGATCCAGACCAGTTAAGTAATCTGATTTTCATATGCTCTGGTATCCATTCCATATCATCAGCAAATTCTTCCACTTTTTCTGTGAGTTCTTTTACCGCTACAAACCACTGTTTTTTAACAAGTATTTCTATAGGTGTTTTGCATCTCCAGCACATACCCACATTCTGTTCCACTTTTTCTTTTTTGATTAAAAATCCTTCTTTTTCCAGGTCTTTTGTAGTCTCTAATTTGCATTCAGAAAGACTTAATCCTGCGTATTTACCTGCAGCAGATGTCATAATTCCATTTTCGTCAATGGCCTCAATGATATCAAGATCATACCTATTTACCCAAGATACATCTGTTTTATCCCCAAAGGTACAAATCATAACCGCACCAGTACCAAATTCAGGATCTACATCAGTATCAGTTATAATTTTTACATTGCGACCAAAAATAGGTACTTGAACTTTTTTACCTTCGAGACTCTGATATCTTTCGTCATCAGGATGTACTACTACTGCTACACATGCAGATAATAGTTCAGGACGAGTGGTGGCGATCATAACTTTTTTTCCACTATCTTCTGAAGGGAATTCCAGATAATTTAAGTGAGTTTGATTTTCCTTATAGTCTACTTCCGCAAATGCAATAGCTGTTTCACATCTAGGACACCAGTTAACCGGGTGAATTCCCTGATAAATTAAATTATTCTTATACATTTTTAAAAATGATATCTGGGTTTTGTACATATATTCAGGAGTCATGGTCACAAATTCCCGGTTCCAATCCTGTGAAAACCCCATGGCCTGCATTTGGGCTTTCATCATCTGAATGTTATCCCGAGTTAGATCTATGCACATCTGTCTGAATTCATCCCTAGGAACATCATTTTTCTTTATATTGTGGGTTTCTTCCACCTTAACTTCAGTTGGAAGCCCATGACAATCCCAACCCTGTGGAAACATCACATCAAATCCTTTCATTCTTTTAAACCGAGCAATCATATCTATAAAAGTCCAGTTTAGAACGTGGCCAATGTGAATAGATCCAGTAGGATATGGTGGTGGAGTGTCAATAATGTAACTTGGTCTGGTTCCATCACCTATAAACTTGTGAAGTTGATTATTTTGCCATGTTTCCTGCCATGACGATTCTTTTTTGTGGTCGTAGTCTTTTGGAATATCATCAACTGTCATTTTCCTACTCCTGATGTAATTAAAAATATTAATAATGAATTTCAGATTTATATATTATTACTAGTTTGAACTTATTTTTTAAAACTTATTTAAATATTCAATAATTTAGAAATTTATTTATCATTAAAACAATCTGATTTTACAAGATATCTAATTATCATCTAATATTTTTATTAATATAGGATATAAATTAGATATAAATTAAATGATTTATTAATTCAATTATCTATATTATTAAATCACAAAAAAGAGGTTCTAATAAATCAAAATAAACATTAAAGTGAATTTATATTTTGAATGATTAGAAGAAGATTTTAGAATAATAAAAAGTAAATCTAAAAACTTATTATTAATATAAAGTAAATATAAATAAAATTTTAAATTATCAATTAATAGATTTAATTTAATAGACATGCGAAGAAACAGCCATTTCCTTAATGGAATGAATAAATAATATTTTAATAAGTGGTGAAAATAATGGAATTAATATGGTTTTATTTAGCAGTTTTCCTGGCCATCAGTGATGAAATCCACAGCCGAATATTATGGGGCGTATTCTTTGATTTTTATGTCATTTTCGCAGGACTTATAAGTAAAACAGTAGCATCCAATATTCAATTATGGTTAGTTCATGAAATTACGGAAGCCGTTTTTCACTTTATTGTGATTTCATTAGTGTTTTTATCATGGGAAATAGGTTTATTAGCTGCTTTAATACACTTGGTTGTTGATATTTACCATGAAATTGCCGGAAAAGATTATGGCTGGTTATACCATCGCGCTTTTCACTTTACAGTAGAGTCAATATTCTTTATATTAATATTTTCAGGATTATGAGTAGAATTAAAGAATAATACTCTTTAAATTTTAATTTAAATATTTAATAATATACAATTTACAATCCTAAAGTCAATTAAAAGGAGATTACTTAAAATGCCAGTTATTACATTCGATTATCATGATTTAGAGGAATTAGGCATTGAAATTAGC
>JAUXXK010000059.1 GCA_030681145.1 Methanobacteriaceae archaeon
TTATATGAATATTGTAGTAATATTAAAATATGAAATAGTAAATGGTTATTTAAATTCTCACTAACAAATTGTATTAAAAAATCAATTATAAATTCTATAATTCCAAACTACTATTTTTTGGAATTTCAATTGAAAAACAAGACCCCGAATGTAATTTAATTTTCATCTGAGCATCAATTTGATTTATCAAACTTTTAACCAACTGTATTCCAAGAGAATTAATGTTATCAAAATTTATACCCCTCGGAAATCCGTTCCCATTATCTTGAATCCTTAAAACATAATAATCGGGATAATTCTTGAAAATAATTTTTATTTCACCCATAACATTCGGTTTAAACGCATGCCTGAAACTATTAGAGACCAACTCAGTTATTATCATTCCCAGAGGAATAGATGTACCCATATCCATAAAAGTATCTTCTACCTCTACATTTAATCTTATGTTGCCCGGTTCTGGGGCATAAGTACTTAAAAGACCAGAAAGTATACTTTTAGTATATTCCGCAAAATTTATGCGGGTAAGTTCAGGAGATTGAATTAATTTTTCATAGGCCTTTCTTATAGATTTAATTCTGTTATGAGTATCTTGAAGAAGCTCAGCGTCTTTATCATTACGCATATGAGCTTTTTGAAGATTCATTAGGCTGGTTACAATTTGTAAATTTTTTTCAATTTGCCTATATAAATCCTCAATCATGTCTTCTCTTGATTTTGTGCGGCTTTTAAGTTCTTTTTCCTTTTTTAAATGTTTTTCACCATTCCGAACTGTCACCATTATAAGTTTTTGATTTTTAATTTCAATTAAAGATGTGTTAAGTTCAACATTGACGATATTGCCATCTTTGCGAATAAATTCAAAATCATCAGTACCATTTGCAATACCTGCAGCATTTTTATCAATAATAATTTTGGCACGAGCTCTTTGAATTAATGGAAGTAACCTAAGGCGTAAAAAACATTTTCCAATAAGTTCGCTTCGGGTATATCCGACTAAATCTTCAAATAATCTATTGCAGTCTATCAAAATAGCATTCAAGTCATACAAATACCAAGGGTCTGGATTTTGATCAAGTAAAATCTTTAAATAGTCTGAAGATCCCCTTATTTCTTCCATTAACAGCAAATGTGGGGATATGTTAGATTTTTCAAAGTGTTCACTTTGTTCCCGTGGATTTACACTTTGATAAGAATATCCTTCAGTCATATAATTCTCCATTTAATTTGTAACTAGCACATCTATTTCAGTATAAATGTGGAATAAAGATAAAATAATTAATCCCATTTTTTATTCATATATAGAATAAGGCAGTTAATGATATATTATATTTTCTTTGATATTTTTTCAATGACACCAGACCCAAAGTAAGGAAGACATGAAATTCCTATAACGGAAGTCATCCAAAAAGAAATAAGCCTCTCCACAACTGTTGCTGCCGCACTAATAGACGGAGGAATTCCAGCAGCAGAGTAAAGCAATATCATAACCCCGTCTACTGCCCCTAAACCTCCTGGAAGGAGAGGGATCATTCCTATTAAACTAGCCACGATAAAAACCTCTGCAATTAAAATTAGGGACATATCAGTACCAAAAGAAGCAAATACAAAATATACT
>JAUXXK010000060.1 GCA_030681145.1 Methanobacteriaceae archaeon
GGATTGAAAGGTACTCTCACTTCATAACCGGCATCTTTAACCGCTTTTTCAATAGCAGCACAGCCTCCCAGAACAATTAAATCAGCTAGCGATACCTTTTTACCACTGGATTGTGAATAATTGAATTTAGTCTGAATCTCTTCCAGTTTAGATAGTACTTTTTTAAGTTTAGTAGGTTCATTAACTTCCCAATCTTTCTGTGGGTCAAGACGGATACGCGCACCATTTGCACCGCCCCGTTTATCGGATTCCCTGAATGTTGATGCAGAAGCCCAAGCAGTTGAAACAAGTTCGGAGACGCTTAAGTCTGATGCAAGAATCTCAGCTTTGAGGTTTGATATATCCTCTGTATTTATAAGTTCGTGATTCACAGCGGGAATTGGGTCCTGCCAGATAAGATCCTCTTGGGGAACTTCCACGCCCAGGTAACGTGAACGCGGGCCCATATCACGGTGAGTTAATTTAAACCAAGCGCGGGCAAAGGCATCAGCAAATTCTTCTGGATTTTCCAGATAATGCAGGGATATTTTCGCATAAACCGGATCAAACTTGAGTGAAAGGTCTGCGGTGGTCATCATGGGACGATTTTTTTTAGAAGGATCATGGGCATCAACTACCCTGTCTTCATCATCCACATCGTTTGCCAGCCATATATAAGCTCCAGCTGGACTTTTAGTAAGCTCCCATTCATATTTGAAGAGAACTTTTAGATAACCCATGTCCCAGGTAGTAGGGTTCGGTTTCCAGGCACCTTCAAGACCGCTGGTAATAGTATCACCGGCTTTACCGTTTTTATAGTGACTTTTCCATCCTAATCCCTGTTCCTCTATAGGGGCAGCTTCTGGTTCAGGCCCTAATAATTCTGGATCGCCTGCACCGTGAGTTTTACCAAAGGTGTGTCCTCCGGCAATAAGTGCTACAGTTTCTTCGTCATCCATGGCCATACGTGCGAAAGTTTCACGGACATCAGTTGCGGAATCAATAGGTATAGGTTCTCCGTTGGGACCTTCGGGGTTTACATAGATCAATCCCATCTGTACAGCTGCTAGGGGGTTCTCCAGTTCACGATCTCCACTATATCGTGCATCATCAAGCCAGATATCTTCTTTACCCCAATAAACATCATCTTCTGGTTCCCAGATGTCTTCCCGGCCACCACCAAATCCAAAGGTTTTAAAACCCATAGATTCCAGTGCACAGTTACCGGCCAGAATCATGAGGTCGGCCCATGATATTTTCACCCCGTATTTTTGTTTAATGGGCCATAAAAGGCGGCGTGCTTTATCCAAATTAACATTGTCTGGCCAACTGTTTATGGGTGCAAAACGCTGATTTCCTGTGCTACCGCCTCCACGGCCGTCAGCTGCACGGTAAGTACCGGCACTATGCCAGGCCATACGAATCATAAGACCTCCATAATGCCCCCAGTCAGCAGGCCACCATTCCTGTGAATCCGTCATCAGCTTGTAAAGGTCTTCTTTAAGTGCCTCCAGATCAAGCTTTTTAAATTCCTCAGCATAGTTATAGTATTCACCCATTGGATTTGAAACAGGTGTATGCTGATGAAGAATCCCTATATTTAACTGTTCAGGCCACCAATCTTTATTTGTAGCTGCTTTACCTGTTGGTAGTTTACTTTTCATTCCTGTAACCGGACACCCGTTATTTTCACCCATAATATCGCCCCATTTTTTGATATTTTTTCATTAATTCGCTCAAGTTTTAATCATTATCTAACTATATTTTGTTTTTTGTTATATTTATGATTTCTAGTAAAAATTAAATGCATATATTTAAAAATAAATCTGTAATGTTTAATTAAAACTACTTAGAAGATATTAGGGATGATAAAGTTGCAATAGCTACAAGTAATTAATGAAAAAAATCAAAATTTAAAATAATTCATAAAAATAAATAAAAAAAATTAATTCATAACTATTCTTTTTCGGCCTTTTTTTTCTTATAATCTTCAATGGCGGCTTGCAAGGCATCTGCAGCCAGGTTAGAACAATGCATTTTAACTGGTGGTAGGCCTTCCAGAGCATCGGCCACATCATTTCTAGTAATTTTCAAAGCTTCATCAACATTTTTACCCATGGCCAGTTCAGTAACCATACTGCTGGTAGCAATAGCCGCACCACAGCCAAAAGTTTTGAATTTAATATCTTCTATTATATCATCCTTAACCTTGATATAGATAGTCATTAAATCTCCACAAGTAGGGTTTCCCACAGTACCCTCACCGCTTGCGTCAGTTATATCTCCTACATTTCTTGGATTAGAGAAATGATCCATTACTTTATCAGTGTACATGATTTCACCTCATATATTCTCTGTACTACACCATAGTGGTGATAATTTTCGCAGAGTTTCAACAGCTTCCTTAATAGAAGTTATAGTATACTTTATATCTTCCAACTTATTTTCTTTGCCCAAACTTAATCTCAGTGATCCATGAGAATCAACATCTTCTAATCCCAAAGCCCTTAGAACATGTGATGGTTCCAGAGTTTTTGAAGAACAGGCAGAACCTGTAGAAGCAGCAATCCCCTTAGCATCCAGATGCAATACTAATGATTCACCTTCAATTCCAGCAAATCTGAAATTTGCGTTGTTAGGAAGACGATTTGTTCTATCCCCATTGAGGTAAGACTCATCAATTTCGCTTAAAACACCATCTATTAATTTATCACGCAGTTTGGTCATTTTTGTACCATTTTTAGCTAAATCAATTATGGCCATTGAACAAGCCTTACCAAG
>JAUXXK010000066.1 GCA_030681145.1 Methanobacteriaceae archaeon
CATTGGCTCTTAATCTCTGGATAGCCATTGCATAAAATTTGGCTATTCTTTCTAGAGCTTCCAGGTCTTTAGGGCCGTAATCTCTACTTGAATTACTAAGAGCAATCTGGCCTAATATCTCTGTATTTAAAAATGCCGGTACTGATATAAATCTATTTAAAGCAACGTGCCCTTCTGGAATTCCGGTGGAAGATTCATCTTTTTCAGGTTCATTGGTATAAAAACCTTTTCCAGTGTTTAATGATTTGCCCCAAAGTGATGGATAAATTCCATCTTCTCCTGGGGGGAATCTGTTCCTGAAATTTTCCAGGGTCCCGATTTTACATTCTTCCATCATTTTAGTAGGATTAAGCATCACCATCTCTTTAGTTTTAGCATCAATAATGGCCACGTAACCATCTACACTATCTGTGATTTCTAGAGCTTTTTCCAGAAGTAATTGGGATACTTCTTCTAGAGTGGATGATGATGAAATTAAAACTGGATATACATCAGATAATACTGATTCTAAGGCGTATTTCCATTTTAAATCTTCTTCCAATTCTTTTTTCCCAGTAATATCATTAATTATGGCTTGGATTAGATACTCGTTTCCTATTTCCAAGCGGTTTAACCTAATTTCTGCAAAAAATTTGGTACCATCCAAACGTTGATGTTCCCATTCAAAGTGTTGTGGATTGCCTTTTAATGCTTCGTCAATAATTTTTGTTGATTTATCTTCTGAGGATTGGCCATCCGGCTGATTTTCTGGTGAAAATGAAGAGTAAGGTGTTTCACCTATAATATCTTCTTTTTTAACACCAAAAATTTCCATTGCTTTTTTATTACAATCCACAAAATGGTCCCCTTTCATAATAAATATGCCTTCCACGGCGTTATTGAAGAGGACATGATACCTATTCTCACTCTCTATTAAAGTTTCTTCTGTTTTTTTGTGATGGGATATATCGGTTATAAAAGCGTAATAATATTTAATTTTGCCTTTATTATCGTAGGCGGGATGTACCATCAGTTC
>JAUXXK010000072.1 GCA_030681145.1 Methanobacteriaceae archaeon
GAAATTTTCATGGTTTACATGACAAGAAAATCCTTTTTGGATATGGAACTTACTGTTAGCTCACCAGTATGGATCCAGTTTAAAGCCTCTGCCGTTCATGTTTTCCAATGATAATTTTAAACTATTTAATGTTATTTCATATGATAGATTTGTTTTTAATATTGTTAACGTTCTTCCATTTTAAATAAAAAAAAATGAGTGGAAAAGGAATAATCATATAAAAAATGAAAGATCTGAAAAATTGAACATGAAAATTAATTAATTATACCAAATAATAATTATCACTCAATTTTTCTAATCCTGACCATGGTCTCGTAATATGGCGTCCCATTGCCTTTTTCACTGATCATGTCTTCTGTTAAAACATTAACACATTTATTATGAACAATCCAACCACCCCTGTATGTATATACGTAGTCTTTCCGGGTTTCAGGGTCTGATGAAATTTTAACTTCTAGTGAACCCAATTTTGATTCTAAAATTGCTAAATCACCATTTTTCAGGCCAACATCTTCAATTATCTGAGGATGAACCTTAACTTCTAAATGGCCCTTTACCATTTCTTTATCCGGAATTTCAGATCCAACCCATTTTTCAGGCATTATAGATAGCAATCTTAAAGTAAAATCACCCAAATCCACAATATTTCCCCCGGTACTGTAATTCTCTTTTAAAGGTAGATTATCAAGTTTAAATTCATTTTTTTCGGAGATTTGGTCATTCATTTCAAATTCGTGAATAAACTGAAATTTTCGAGATTCAGTGAAAAACTGCTTATCTGCATAAGGAGTGACTGGAGGACCAAGTATTCTTTGCGGTTTTTCCATGAGATCTTTAAGAGTAAATCCTTTTTTAAGGATAGGATCAGCCAGTTTCTCCAGCCATTGGTGGCAGGTGCCAGCCATATCAAATCCAAATCCTAAAATATTGGCCAGTTGCTGAAATATCCACAATTCAGAGTTACATTCACCCTGAGGCACTACCACCGGATTTATAGGAGAAACAATGTTATGTCCATATGCTCCCACTAAATCCTGATCCTCCAGAAAAGTGGTGGCTGGCAAAAACAAATCTGCTGTTTCCGATGTATCATTTAAAAACTGATCAACCATGATCACAAAATCAGCACATTCAAAGGCCTTTTTAACTTTCCAGGAATTAGGGCACATAGCCACCGGGTTTCCGGCAGTTAAAAATATCAGATTTATGGGTGGCCTTGCTTCAAGTATGGCCTGACCAATAATAGGCATAGGGAGTTTTTTTTGCATCGGGACCAGTTCTTCAGCAGCCCATTTATCGTCAAAAAACCCGAATTCGTCGAATCCTTGGGTTACGCCCCCACCAGATATTCCCAGATTTCCAGAAACTGCAGCCAGCGCATCAATCATTCTAAAAGTTAGATGGCCTTTTAAGTAACGGTGCAGTCCCCAAC
>JAUXXK010000074.1 GCA_030681145.1 Methanobacteriaceae archaeon
TATTGGATGTTCTGGTTTTCCTAAATGTAGATTTACACAGTCTGTAGAAGAAAAAGCAGGAGATGAATAAAACAAACACATTATTTATCTTTTTAAATTTAAATCTCCTTCATCGAAAATAAATAAATCCTCAATTTTGAACCCAGCACTATAGCCACCAGAAAAATAGTCAAATAAGCTGTTTTAAAACTATCATTAAGGATGCATAAAATTAAAGTTATGGTTTCTATTCAAATGCTGGTAGTATAATGTTCAAAATTATTCAATCTCATTACTAAATTCCCATAACATTTTTATTTTCATTTTATTTATTTTAAGATCTATTTGGCATTTTAAGCAAATTTAATGATCATAATATAACTAATTTATAATATTTTAAAATATTTTGTTATATTTATCTAACATCACATTATAACAATTTAATTAATATTTTGATTTAAATTTAGTATTTCCAGTTTTTTATAATAAAAACATCATAATACACATAAAATAAATAATAGAAAAATGTAATATTCATGAATAAAAATAAGTAAACTTCATGAATCAAATTCAAGATAAAGTATTTACTAGCTATAATCACAATTCAATGATTTAATAGTCAAGAGGGATTCAATGGATTATAAAAAAACATTATCAAAGTTAAAGCCATTAATAATAATCATTTTATTATTCTCAGTAGTATTCTTCCTTAGGGCAGAAGCATACAATATTTCGGGCGTTCCTGCTGAGTCTCAGGATTTTTATAAATATGATTCGGGACTTCCATATTTCAGTGAGATGGATTCATATTATAACTATCGTTTAACCCTAAATTATATTGAAACAGGGATGATGGGAGATACAAAAATAAATGGAACCGATTGGGACAGCCTTTCATATTCTCCCCCAGGGAGAGTTGTGGATTATCCCCCATTAATTGTATACGTAACTTCATTTTTTTACCATTTAGTCAATTTATTTGGAAAAATACCTTTAACTGCCGTTGCATTTTGGACTGGAGCCATTATAGGTTCTTTGTGCGTAATTCCCGCATATTTATTTGTACGTAGAATTACCAATGATTATGGTGGAATAGCCGCGGGTATTTTGGTAGGAACAGCTCCAACTTATTTTGCACACACTTACGCAGGTTTCTTTGATACAGATATGTTCAATATATTACTTCCACTGCTTGCAATATGGTTCTTTGTAGAGAGCATTCAAGCAGAAGATGTAATAAAAAGTGCAAT
>JAUXXK010000092.1 GCA_030681145.1 Methanobacteriaceae archaeon
CTTGGGAATGCACCCCTAATTCAATATTTAATAAAAAATTTAGGATTGATTAATAATATTAGACTTAAATAAGGTGTTTTAAATGAAAACCATCGTATTATATTATTCCCGAACAAGAAAAACTAAAGTTGTTGCAGAAACATTAGCAAAACAGTTATCTGCAGATATACAAGAAATAAAAGATTTTAAAGAACGTTCAGGATTTTTAAATTATTTGAACGCTTCATTAGATGCATTTAGGGAGAGTAAAACAAAAATTACTCCAGAAAATTTAAATTTAGAGGAATATGGATTAATATATTTGGGTTCTCCTACTTGGGCAGGAAAACCATCCCCTTCAATCATAACTTTTATTGATCAAAATGATTTAAAAGGAAAAGACATTATCTTATTTGCCACTATGGGGAATCAAGGAGCCCATAGTGTTATAAAACGGATGAACGAAAAAATTGAGGCCCGTGGAGCAAGAATGGTTAATTCATTCAGTATAAAAACAAGCGGAAAAGAATTAATTGAAATTAAAGATTCAACTTTGAAAAAAATGGAAGAAATGGATTTAAAAATATATGGGGCTTAATTCATGTTAAACCAATAATCCATTTATAACCTTAATAACTTCATTATTGTGCCTTAAATCATTTATTATAACATCAATAATAATAATTTTCTTAGTAAATTAACATCAATTTTTTTATATTCAAAATATCAAATTTTAACGTTTATTATAAAAAATTATTTAATATTTAAATCTTTAAAACTGTTCTAATCTATAAAAAAAACAATAATACTGCATATTTTGTAACTATATTTATATAGGGTCTGGATAAAATTTTAATAAACATTTAATAATCTTAATCAATTACTATAAAAAAGGAGAGATGAAAATAGATAAAGTATATAGATAGGTTTAAAGTAATTTAAAGTTTATAAAAAGTTTTTAAAAATAAATAATTAATTTAATGATTATCATGAAAACACGTTAAAAACGGTGATTCAATGTTAGAAAAATTTTTAGAATCATATAAGCCATTAATTGCAATACCCGTAATTATAACGCTAGTATCTTTAGTTTTACTAGCTTCAAATGGTTTAAATGAAGGTGTGGATCTTAAAGGAGGATCATTAGCCGTATTAGAATTAGAAAAATCTATTAGCCAAAATGATTTGAAGCTAATGATTGAAGATGGACTAAATGCAGAGGATGTCAGCATATTGTCCATGGCCAATGATAAAGCCACTGTTCAGATAGGTGGCACAGTCGATGTGGTAAAGTTAACTGATTTACTTAAAGGAACTGCTACCATTTTAAGTTATAGTTCTGTAGGTCCTGTTTTAAGTAATCAAGCTCTTAACCAAGTTTACTGGGCTCTAGGATTTGCATTTTTGTTTATGTCCATTACAGTATTTATTGTATTCAGAGACTTAGTACCTTCTATTGCAGTTATTCTTGCCGCAGCATCAGATATTATAATTTCAGTGGCAGGAATGTCATTATTTGGAATTCCTTTATCCCTCGCATCAGTAGGGGCTATTCTAATGTTAATAGGTTACAGTGTAGATACAGATATCCTCCTAACAACCAGATTACTTAAAAGAAAAGAAGGAACAATAAACGAAAGAGCATTAGATGCTATGAAAACGGGCCTTACTATGTCTATATCAGCAATTGCATCTATGGCCGCATTATACTTGGTTACTGTATTTTTAATACCAGAAGCCGTTGTTTTAAGTAACATTGCTGCTGTTTTAATAATTGGATTGGTGGCCGATATATTAGTAACCTGGCTCATGAACCTTGGAATACTCAAATGGTATTTGGAGGGGAGATCATGAAACAAAAGGGCGTTATGGAGTTTATAAAAGATCGGAGAGTCATATTATTGGTTGTTCTTTTAATTGGAAGCATACTAGCCATTTCCACCATGGGCATACAACAGGGGCTCGATTTAAAAGGCGGATCTCTTATTCAAATTCAGCTAGAAAAACCAGTTGATACTGCAACCATGAATACTGTTACTAGTGTTTTGGATAAGCGTCTAAACATATTCGGTGTAAAGGATGTTAAAGTTAGATCCAGTGGTAATCAAAATGTTATTGTAGAAATAGCAGGAGTACAGCCAGATGAAGTATCCAGAATAGTAGGTACGCCTGGTAAATTTTTAGCCAAAATTGGTAATGAAACAGCATTAACTGGATTGGATATTGTCAGTGTGGAATCACCTATCATTACAGACACCCAATATGCAGTTCCTTTCAAAGTAAGTGTAGAAGGTGCCAACAAATTCGCAGAAATTGCTAAGGGAAAAGCAGGTCAACCAGTTGATATGTATCTAGATGATAAATTAATAACTTCCCCTGAAGTATCTCCAGAGCTTGCAGCTGGAAATCCATCTACTTCCGTGCAAATAAGTGGCGGAGCCGATTCTAAAGAAGCTGCAGAGGCACAATCAAAAGAATTAGAAACACTTTTAAAATCTGGTGCACTGCCAGTCAAAGTTACAATTGTTGGTGTGAGTAGTGTTTCACCTGATTTAGGAGATCAATTTGGACAAGGTGCTTTAATTGCAGGAATATTAGCCATTTTAGCTATTTCAGCAATTATAATAATACGATACCGCACCCCATTACTAGTGATGCCAATCATAATAACTACACTGGCCGAACTAGTTCTTATTCTAGGAATAGCAGCCATAATCAGATGGAATATTGATTTAGCAGCTATAGCTGGTATTATTGCTGCCATCGGAACTGGGGTAGATGATCAGATAATTATAACCGATGAAGTATTAAAAGGAAAAAGTATTAAGGAAAGAAAACGTCGTAGAACAAAATATAAAATAAAAAGCGCTTTTTTTATTATCTTCGCATCAGCAGGAACTTTGGTAGCGGCCATGCTACCATTGGCATATGTTGGGTTTTCAAGAGGGTACACCGGAATAGGTGTTTTATCCGGGTTTGCTTTTACTACAATAATTGGTATAGCTGTCGGAATCTTCATCACAAGACCAGTATATGCTAAATTCCTAGAAGATATAATCGATTAAAATAAGAAAGAAGATAATTAACTTTCTTATATTTTTTTTTTAAAAAAAATTGTATAAATTAATTTTTTTAATTTTTTTTATAGTTTTTATGATTATTTTTAATTAAAATTCTTTAATATCATTTATTTAGTTTTTTAGTAGTTTTTTATGGTTTTAAGGAGATATTATTTATTTTAAAATTCATTATGCGAAAAAAAGCTCCTTCTAATCTCACAAAAATATGAAAGATATAAAATACCAAGCACTAAAATTAAAAAAAAATGAAAGCTCAATTAATAATACACCTTAAAATTTTAATTATTATAATAAGATTATCTTTATTGTAATACTAACTAAATTCTTTAATCTGCGAATATAATTTATATTAAAAAAACATATAATATGTTATTATTATATTCTAATCATTTTATTAAAAAGAATAATGCACCATATGGTGACTTAAAAAAAGTAAAAAGGGTTGTTTAATGAAAAAGCCAAAAGAACTGAAGGTAAAGCCAATTAAAAATGGTACTGTGATTGACCATATAACGGCCAATAAATCTTTAAGTGTTCTAAAAATTTTGGGACTTCCCCATGATCAAAGTAAGGTTACCATAACAATGAATGTTCAATCTTCTCATATGGGGAGTAAAGATATTGTTAAAATTGAAAGTAGAGAACTTTATTCTAGTGAAGTTGATCAAATTGCACTTATAGCACCTAAAGCTACTATAAACATTATAAGAGATTATGAAATAGTTGAAAAAGGAAAGGTTCAGCTTTTAAGTGAAATTAAAAACCTTGTGGATTGCCCAAATCCTAACTGTATAACCAATACTATAGAGCCCATTTATGGGAAATTTTATGTAATAAAAAAGGAACCCGTGCTTTTGCGATGCCACTACTGTGACCGTTTGATGGAGGAGGAAGAAATTGAATCTCAATTCTAAAAAATATTTAAATATATTCAAATCCCAAAACTTTTCTAAAAATAAAAGTATTTCTTTGTTATTAATTTTTCTTTTCGCATTTTTAATCATATTATCTCCTGTTTCAGCCAAAACTTTTGTCACAGATTCTTCTCATGGAATAATGACTGCCCCCGCCGCATCTTTTACTGGTAATCAATTAATTTTAAGTTCAATTACACCTGAAAAATCAGTTACCAATTATTTAAGTGGGCAGGGTGTTATAGTAGTGGGAAATCTAAATGTTAAAGGAACTAAAATTTCCGCTAGAACATCTTCCCTGGCCAAATACTGGACCCGAAGTAATGTTGTGGTTTTAACCACGGGAAAAGATATATCTGCAACATATCTGGCAATTAAAAATAATGCACCAATCCTTATTACAGGTAAAACCATTCCTTCTGCTACTAAAGCAGAAATAACCAGATTGAAGCCTAAAAAAATAATTATATGTGGATCTAAAACTTCCATTCCTGATTCTTCACTTAAATCCTTAAAAAATATTCAAAAAACCAGAGTATGGTATGGAAGCGATAGCAGCACATTATACCACATTCAAAAAGCATATAAGAGCAATATTGTTGTTAAAGCACCAAAAAGTCTTCTTCCAGTGGCCATGGTCACTTGGAAAAATGCGAAATTTGAGATAGCCAGTACAGTAACCGTAAATGGAAATACAAAAATTTGGTCTTCTAACATCGCTACAACCAGTATAGCCATTAATCGTTATGCTAGAAAAAATTTACCAAATATTTATCTTACTTCAGATAATATTGCTGGAAAAACCAGTGATAAAGCATTGATGGATAAAATTAAAAAAGCAGTTTCTGGATCAGCCAACGTAATTATCGATCCCGTTTCTCCTGCACCCA
>JAUXXK010000094.1 GCA_030681145.1 Methanobacteriaceae archaeon
CTAGTTAGTGTACGAATGTCATTTAAATAATTTAAATCAAGAGTATATTCTTCTTTTATTTTTTCTCCATAAATATTAGTGAAACTTATAGAAACATCATATTTTTTCCATTCTTTAAATTTCTTAAAATATTTGCTAGATAAATCAAAGTATGTTGTTAATTCAAAACCTGGGGGGAAAGAGGGAATGTCTTCCATTAAAGAATTATAAGTACGGCCTTTCGAATTTCGAATAATTGGATCTGTTTTTATTTGAACATTTTTTGCAGTAGTTTTCCCAATATTTTTTATTATTAAATTAAGTTTAATGCCTTTGGATTGGAAATAAATAACTATATGTGCATTATTTGATTCTTTTCTAGTAAGATTCATCTCTTCGGCTGATTTTCTTGTATACCATGCCATAATAAATGTTCCAATTGCCATTGAGATTGTAATTATCATAGAAATAATTGTGATATTATTTGTAAAATCATCTGCCATTTAATCCACCTTTATGCTCCAAATGCTTTTGAAATCAAGGGTGCGACAATTGCAGCAATACCTATAGCATTATCTTTTAACCAATCCATAGAACTTTTAATTTTTAATTTATCGATTTGTTCATTATTCAATTCCATTTCTATTACATTTACTCTTTGTTTTATTTCATCTGAGTTTTTTTTGCCATCAATTTTTTTATATAATTCATTAAAATTATTTATCTCTATTTTTTGGGTAATATTAGCTGTCGAGCTATCAACATGGTTTATATTACAATTATGATAATTTTCAATTGAAATGACCATATCCTTTTCTTTAACAGTTGTTCTTCCAGAATGTTTAGCTAATTCAATAGCATTGAATGCTATTTTTTGACCTTTTTCTTCTAGAATTTTTGTTAAAACTTCTTCAGCTTCAGAGCTTACTCTTTCAGCACCTGCATTTTTTATTATTCTTCCAACTGGAGCTATTGGTAATTCCATTTAATTTCCCACCATTATTTTATTAATAATATTGTGGTTGAATCTTATTAAACTTTGGAATAATTCCAAAAAATTTTGATTAATTTTTTTTGTTTTCATTAACCTAATCTTTATATGTGATGTTGTTAGAAGTTTAGTTTGTGTTTTTATCATTGTGATAAATTCATTTTCTTAGTGGAAGATCTGACCCCCCGGATCTTCCATTAATCCCCCATATTTATGATTAGAATATTCATTTTTTTTATTAGTTTTCACCTGCTCTCTTACACTTGACATCTATATTCAAAGCACATAATAGTTGATTAAAAACTATTGGTGTTGTATATAAATGAAAGTTAAAACGTTACTGGATATTATTAATGAAGAGGGGACTATTTTCAGGGATAAAGAAGTATTTACTATTGAGTATATGCCTGAAAACTATAAATTCCGTGATCATCAACTAAAAAAGATGGCCGTGCATAGCCGTGAACTGAAACGAGATCATAAACCGCAGAATATGATGCTTGTAGGTCCATGTGCTTCTGGTAAAACAACAGCTGTAAACAAATTCTTTGAATTAGTTGAAGAACACTACA
>JAUXXK010000103.1 GCA_030681145.1 Methanobacteriaceae archaeon
AACCTTCTGGAGGTTTTTCCCTTGGACATACTTCACAGAGGTTTGTGGATGGTAATTCTACAGCTTCTCCTTTTAATAAGCCAAGTACGGCCTGAGCAACCACATCAGATCTTGGAGGACATCCGGGTACGGACAAGTCCACATCAATAACTTGATTTAATGGTCTTACTCTACTTTCCAGATGAGGTACTTCTTCATTAGGAATTATACCTTCCGGATTAATTGTACTTGGTGAGTTAACATAAGCTTCTTGAGTTAAATCGTCAACAGAATGTAAATTACCTAATCCTGGAATTCCGCCGTAAACAGCGCAGGTGCCGTAATTAATTACAAATTTAGCTTTTTCTCTCAACATTAAAGCTAATTCTCTGTTTTCATCGTTTCTAATTCCACCTTCAACAATTAGAACGTCTAATTCAGGAACTTCATCGTATTTTGTATCCATTAAAACCGGGCTGAATTCAAAGTCTGCTAATTCCATAACATCTAATATTGCTTCGTGAAAATCAGCAATAGACAAGTGACATCCAGAGCATCCACCCAGCCACATAGTTCCTATTTTTGCTTTTTCGGCCATTTTATTTCCTCCAATTATGCTTCAGCCATTATTTGTTCTTTTAAAGGAGATGGGCCTAATGCCTTTATTCGGTCAACCATCATTTTAACGGTTTCGGCGAATTTTTCACCTTCAGAAGCAGAAATCCAGTCATGATAAACTCTTTCTTTACCAATACCCATATCTTCTGCCAGTTTATAAATAAGTCTCATTCTTCTATCAAGTTTGTAGTTTCCTGCATCGTAGTGGCAGTCACCGTGGTGGCATCCAGCAACAATTACACCGTCAGCTCCTTCACGGAAAGCCTTGAACACAAATTGAGGTTCAATTCTTCCAGAACACATTACTCGTATTACCCGAACATTAGGCGGGTATTGCATTCTAGCCGTACCTGCAGTGTCAGCTCCACCATAGGAGCACCAGTTGCAACAAAACATTACAATTTTTACATCATCCTCAGCCATTAGAGTTTCCTCCTTGCATTATGCTGTACTATCAATTACCATGAAACTGGTTTATCAATTGTACTTGTTATATGGATTTAAGTCAAGTAAGTATAAAGGTTACTTATAAAACAAAGTAGAAAATTATATATATAAGATTAATAATTTTATATTTGGTATTACAATATAAAATGAGCATTTATACTCTTTTTTCAAATTTAAAATAATTAATTTATTCTCTAACCGCGAAACCCCTATTTTAAAGATATATGAAAAAATTGAGGAATATAATGCTTTTTTTCAAAGATTTATTTAAACAAAGTAATACAAATATTAAATTATATGTTATAATTAATTTTTAGTTTTATTGATTAACTCAATTATACAGTGATTAATTATTCTTTTAATATTAATTAAAAATTTTGAATAGTCCATGAAAAATGGATATTAAAATAGGTTAAACTAAAGTTATAGATCCTGGCAAATTTATAGACAATTTTCTGGCTAGACCTGGGAGAGTAGAAGTTATAATAGAATTTTGAGCATTATTATGGGCTTCTTTATCATTGGAATTAGCCCTTAAAACATCAGTTTTTAGTGCACTTCGAAGGTTGTTTACAGTTACTTCTTCAACCCATGGATCTGCATCACTAATGATAATCTCATCAACAATTCCATCCAGTTCTTTGGCCATGGCCCATGATACATATCTTCCTCCAAAAAAGGCCACAGAATCCCCAATTTCGCCATTTTCAGCCATTTTAACAATATCCGAAACTGTATTTTCAACTTGAGCCTTAGAATAAAGAGGAGTTGATGTTATACAAGCCCAATGAGCATCACCAATGACAGCATCACCGATTTTTTTAGGATAAACATTTTCAGACCCCACTACTTTTACCGACGCAGCTAAAGCTCTTAATTCATCTTTTCCAATTGGTGCAATAGTTTGACCTCCACACCCACACCCACAATTAGTTTCTTCTCGAATAATTTGAATAACACGAGGAAGACCAAAATTGCCCCTTTTAGCAGTTTTAGGAGCATATCCACACATATATCCGTGATGATTTTGAGGAAATCCGGTTATAATTGCATTAAGTCCAGATCTTAATCCTATCCTACATTCATCTTCGTAAGCACCATTGGTAGCCACGATTTTTCCTGGGGCCAGTATCCGGGCTATGGTTACTGCCCGGGCAAATGCTTCAAGACGATCCGTGGCCTGATTAAAGGGACCTCCCTCTAAAACAAATACATCAGCCCCCAATTCCAATGCAGCGCTGAATCCAGATATTAGGTCGTCATAACCGTCCCCAACAAACATTATAGATTCAATACCCTTTCCATATTTTCGGGCCAGATCTGCTACTTCCCCTGCCTCTTCTAAAGGTGCTGCATGGCCTTTTCCTCCTTGAACAGAGGTTACATTAATGGCTACTGATGATGCCAACTTAACCCATTCTTCTCTATCAGCCCAACCTTCTTCTTCCTTATCAAAGAGCCTGGAATGTATCCTATCCTTGGGACATCCATCAAAAGGAGGGCCTTCATGGTAACACTGACCTTGACACTTAATAATTTCCCGGGGAAATCTCATTGGACCAAAACGGCCAAAATGATCCAGGTCCATTGGGACATCCGTGGCTTTTCTAACTTCTTTAATCAAGTCTAGAGGTTTCATTCCATTGGCCTCAGCAATATCAGCAAATGCATAAGCACAAACATGAATAGATGCTCCAATTGAATCGGATAAACCACAGTTGCCCATTAAATCAATTTTATCCAAATCAGAAGCACATGTCCCCGCAAATATTTCAGTCAAATCACATCCTAGAGGGAATTTTTTGAAGTTCATGCCCAGTTTCATGACCTCCGACCTATTCAGCGCAGAAACCGCATCTATGATTTCTGAGGTATTTTTTTCTAATTTTGAAAGTTTCCAAGCAGCATTTAAATCCGTCACTGCGTCCTTTACCAATTCATACATAAGTACCATTTCCAGATTTTTTATTTAGAGTAATTAATAATGATTAATTATATTTTTTAGATGGCACCAAATTATAATTAATTGATACATTCTAGAATAAACTATTATTTCAATCCAATATTAATAAAACAATTTTAAAAGATTTATACATAATATATTGAATTTTTAAGTTTTAATCTATTAAATTTTTATAGTTTATGGAAAATAATTCCATTATATTTATTTTTTATGAAAAAATATTAATTGTTAAATAATTGAAATATATGAAAATATAATAAGTAAAATTCACCAATCATTATATGCCTTCTTAAATTATAAAAAATTATTCATAATATTTATTTTTATAAAAACCGTCCGGGTGTTAATTTGATTACCAAAATTCTTAAAAAAGCTTTAAAAGGTGATAGTCTTCAAAAAAATGAGGTATTAACTCTTTTCAATGCTAATTCTTCTGAAGAAATTCAAAATATTGTAGAAACCGCTGCAAATATAAGAAACTTAGCAAGCAAAAAAATAAAGCTTACCTCCACAGTGCACCTTACAAACATTTGTCAGGTGACCCCAAAGTGTAAATATTGTGGTTTTGCTTCAAAAACATCCTCTGAGGGTTATTATCATCCATTTTATAAAAAAAAAGAAGAAATATTAAAAGCAGCGCTTTCCGTTGAAAATTCGGGCATTTCTCGGATAAGTTGTTCAGGTGCCCACGGTTATCGTGGTAAACATGCAGTAAATGCTGCAAAAATAGTTAAAGAAAATACTTCGCTGGAACTTTTAGTGAATGTGGGTTCGGATTTAAATACACAATCATTAAAAGAACTGTCCATTTATGAAACAGACACTGTTTGTTGCAATTTGGAAACTGTTAATGAAACATTATTCAATGATTTAAAACCAGGCGAAAAACTTAAACATCGAGTTCAAATCTGTGAAATGGTCAGCGAGCTTGATTTAGAACTTTCATCGGGCCTCTTAATTGGTCTGGGTGAATCTTACAAAGACAGAGTAAACCATTTATTCTTCCTCAAACAGTTTTCAAGTCTTGGAGAAATACCTATAATGGGATTTAATCCGTATAAAGATACTCCTATGGCCAATCACCCCCCATGTTCTCTGAAAGAACAAATGAAAACCATAGCCATTACCAGAATAATGTATAATGATATCAGAATCACCGTCCCCACACCCACCATTGGGCCTGAAAATGTTAAATATTCATTAATGGCGGGTGCTGATAACTTAGCAACAGTAATACCAGAAAATTACCCGACAATTGTTAAGGGAGTGGGTTCTCCTACCTATGGAAATCTAAAAGAAGTTTTAAAGGTAATTGAATTAATGGGATTAAAAACAGATCATTTTAATGCATCAAAATAATAAAAACTGTTCTTATTGTCATTTTTTTATCTAAAATAACTTTTTATAATCTATATTTACCTAATAATTAAAAGAATTCATGATACTTTTTTTCTTCAATAATGCTAAATTAATTTATCATTGATATCATTATGTTTGACATAATATAGAAACGATTTCAATATTTAGAGCAATATATTAATATTTTTAAAATTTAATATGTGTGTATAGTGATAATATGGAGCTAGAGAATTTTATTAAAAACGCTTATATGGAATCTTTAGACGGAAATCGTCGCGGGGATAAATTAGATGAATTAGAAGCCATCCGGAAGTATATTCAATCTGCAAAAAAAATTGTGGTTCCTAACTGGAATCAAGTTAAAGTCAATGCCATAAACGAAGTTCTTAAAGAATATAATATTGCAAAAGCAGAGCATTTCCAATTCCATACTAATTCATCAGATTTATCCAGAATTCCAGCTTTGTTTAAAGCACATTTGGCTCTTGACTTATGTGAATGTGATTTGGTTATTGCTAGGGGAAGATTAGGAGTGCCTGGATCCGGTTCTCTGATGGTAATCTTAGATTTTAAAGGAAGAATTTTAACAGGAACCGTGTCCCCATCTCATTTAGTACATGGAAAAGATCTCAATGAAGCCGTAAAAGATGAAATAATAGATTGTCTGGAAAGAATAGGTTTTACAAAATAGTTAATATATTAAACTAATATCAGTGATTTTAAAATATAGTATTTCTTAATAAAATTGTGAATACATAATAAATTTAAATTCTTGGATTTCTATGAATAAGATGAATTCTAAATCATCAAAGAGTATGACTAATTCAGTCCCAGATAATTTGTCTTCAAATTTATCTAAGCGTGAAAATGGTATCACATCAACCGTGAACACTTATTATTCTTCAATCACTATTGGAGATATTCTGAACATTATAGCCCAAAAAAAAGCGGATGCTGTAATAAAATGGATAAATTCTCTAGATTATAATGTGGAAACCCCAATGGTTGTGGGCACTTATCTCACCGGAGTTTTTATAGCATTAAAATTAAGGGAAAATCACTCTATCAAAAATATTGAAGTTTTAGATATTTATAATCACCTAGGCGATTTAATAAAATCATTTGAAGATAATTTTAAGTATTTATCAGAGGAAAAAATAGTGAACGACAAATCATATAAGAATCCTCATTATAAAAAAATTTTATTTTCCAATGATTTAAGTCACCTTAAAAAAGCAGATGTTGTATTCGACACCACTGGTCTTGGAGGATTGGATATTAAGCATATAAAAAAACTTAATAAGTGCAAAATCTTTATAACTGAAGACCCCTGCTCTGATGGAAGTGATAATCTTATTAAAGATAAAAATTTAACTTCAGCTCGTTTAAAGTCCGCTAGTGCACAATATAAAGCTAGAATATTTACATCCGGATTAATGTCTAAGACTTCCGGGACAATGACTCTGACTATGGATGTTCTTAGAAAATCTGTGGAAGAAATTTTAAAAACAAATGGAGTATTATATGCCGTAGCATCTCTTGATTTCTATGAGGGCATTCTTTTTAAAGAAAAAAATACTGAAAAATTTTTAGAATCAGTTAATAGGCCGGCCATGATTGTTTCTTCAATTAACCCCGTCCAAATAGATAAAACCTTATTTAAAATTATAGAAAAAATTAAAGTGGAGATATTAGATTAAAATAAGAAAGATAAAAAATTCATTATTATTGTGTTGATAAAGATCTAAAAAATTAAATTACCATCCATAAGTGGGATTTCATGATTGCATCAGAACTTTTCAGGAAAATTGAAAAAAAAATACCTCTTGAAATCGCTTTGAAAGGAGATAAAGTTGGTTTTATTGGGCCTGGCCATCCGGATAAAGTTAATATAGAAAATATACTAATTTTAATGGATTATGTTGTCCCAGGAGAAGTTCATTATTGTCAAAAGCCAAAAAAAATAGTTGAAATTAATTATTATGATTTTGATTTGTTGATAACCCATCATCCACCCATAATACAACCAAAAATACCTACATATGTTATTCATTCAAATTGGGATTTGATTGAAGGTGGTTCTTGTGATGCATTGGCAGATATTCTTAAAATTGAAGTTACCGACGTTTTAGATAAAAATACGGGAATGGGCAAAGTAGGTAAACCCATTAACGGCCCTATTTTGATGGAAAATTTTATAAATTTAGTGATGGAAAAATTAGATTTGGATTACTTAAAAACCCTTAATACATCAAATTTTTCTGAAAATTCAAATTGTTCTACTCCCAAAATAGAAAAAATTGCTCTTATATCTGGTTTTGGATTAAAACCTGAATTTATACGCTTGGCCCATGATAAAGGTGCGGATATTTTTATTTCTGGAGACCTGACCCATCCTGGAGCAATTCTTGCTAAAAATCTTGGAATTGGAATTATAGATGCTACACATCATGCTACTGAGTTGCCTGGACTCCGTAGACTGGGAACATTTATTTCAGATTTAGGAATGAATGTAGAAGTAGTGGATACTTGTATACCTTGGATTATAAATTTTAAAGATTATGAATAATATAATACTGGGACTATTACATGCCATTACACATTATTATTAATTAATTTTTAATATAATATCACCATAATTATCATTTTTGATATTTGCAGATTAATAAAATCTTTTATTAAATATGCACTTTTGTAATACTTTTTTATAAAAAAGTATTTATAACATGTTATTAATAATTTGATTTATGTCAATAATATTTGGCATTTTAAATTAAATAGTTAGGGCATCCATAATTCATCGCTCAAATGTATCATAGATGCCCCTAACCTCTTGTTTTATATCTATTACTATCAGAAAAAAATATTTGAAACAAAAATAACAATTGTTATATACAATTTATAATAATCAAAGGTTATAGTAGTAGAAAGGTGGAAGCATGAACAATATAAAAGAACTGGAAAATAAAAAAGTTCCTAAAGGAGAAGTTTCACTAGTGGGTCTTGGGCGTTTAGGACTCAGAACAGCTTTAAATTTGATCCAAGTGCACAGAGGCGGACCTAAAACCATATATGTTATAGATGGTCAGAAAATATCCATCGATGATCTTATTTTCAGGATGTATGGGGGTGAAATTGGAGAATATAAAGTAGATTTTCTTAAAAGAATGGTTGGCGATGGGTTTAATAAAGAAATAATACCTGTTTCTCATGATATAAACTCTGAAAATATGGAATTAGTAAAGGGAGACGTAGTTTGTCTGGAGATAGCTGGTGGCGATACTCTAAAAATAAGTTCAGATATAATAGAAAATGCCCAATCCAGAGGAGCTTTAACCATAAGCACAATGGGTGTTTTTGGAATAGGAGAAGAAAAAATAATAGTTAAAAATATTTCAGATTTATACATTAACAACCCCATAGTTGAATTCTTTAAAAATGAAGGAATTAACGGCCATCTTTTAGTTGGAACTGGAAAACTCATAAGAGACTGGGAACCAGTTACCCCCTATACACTGGACAAAATTGCAGAAATTATGACTGCTGAAATATTAAAACTCCTTGAAAAGAAAAATAAAAGCGAATGACATATAAATAATATTTAATAAGGCTTAAAGTTCGGATTATTTGCTTTTTCTATTTTTTATAATAATTATATTTTTTTTAGAAATATTATTTAAATAATAAATATCCTTAAACCCAAATTAATATGATGATAATTAAAATTGCCACTGCAGAATGTTTCACACATGGACTAGTTGCTAGGGAAATTCATGCCTTTTCTCAAGGTTATCCTAAAACCTACAACTGGAATTTTGATCCTGGAGAATTTAATTTATCTATTATTGCAGGTATGTTTATTCCCACCTTAAATGGCGTTAAATATGTTTTAAAATTTGATCCCATCACCCCTGTTGAAACCATAAATAATATAAAAGTTTATGATCAGGAAGGAGATATCCAAATGGCCATATTAATGGCAAAAGCAGTTAAAAAAATCACAAGAGCACATATAGGTATCGCTACCACTGCAGGAATTGGAAAAGGAAGTATTGCCATTTGTAATGATAAAATGCTCTTATTAAGCTCAACAGAAATCTATGCTGACTTAAAAAATTCCAAGCCATCTTTAATTATTAAAAGACAAAAATCAGGGATAAAAAAAACATTATACATGCTCGAATGTTTAATTAAAAATAGTTTAGATGATATTGAATCAAAAGGAATAAAAAAAATAAATTTTTGATTTAATAAATAGAATATTGAAGTTATATCTTAATTTATATTCATTTTTTTTAGATTATTATGTTAT
>JAUXXK010000112.1 GCA_030681145.1 Methanobacteriaceae archaeon
CTGGTTGCTCTTTTAAGAAAATAATTGTCAATCATTTATTTAAAATGGAGGTATAATAATGGTGAAAAATAAAGTGGCTATAATTCTGGCCGTTATCTTAATTATGGGTGTGGTGGCCATCAGTGGTTGTACTGGTTCCGGATCCAGTTCAGATAATGAAACTACTGACTCAACTTCTTCTTTGAATGTCACTAATCTAAGAGTTGTTTCTGAAGGATACAGTATGTATAAAGTAAAGGCGGATATAGTTCCAGATAAAGATTACAGTTACTTAGAAATGGTTTTAATTTGGTACGATGCTAGTGGGGCTTTAATAGATAAGAATTCATTGGCTTGGAATATTAATGATGCTTCTGAAGGAAAAACTATAAAAGTTACTGGAAATGGATTTTTATCAGGTGATGAAACTCCAGCAAAAGTAGATGTATTATTCTTTGATAGTGTTTTTTCGGGAGGAGATGAATCTGGAGCAATATATAAAGAAACAATAGAAGTATGAAAAACTACTTTTTTTCATTTTTTTTTAAATATTAATTAAATTATTATGGAAATTTTCAATCATTAAATTTTTTATCATCCTCATTAACCTTAATGAATTCCTTTTCATACTGTTTTTGTAATAACTCACGGCTATTTTCACTACCATGGCCTGGTAAAAATCGTGAACATCCAGTATTTAGAAGTTTTTTCCAGCTATTAACCATCAGTTCAATATCATCAGCAAAGGGTGGATAAACTGACCAGTTAAACACACCGAACATGGAATCACCAACAATCGCGATTT
This sequence comes from Methanobacteriaceae archaeon, assembly GCA_030681145.1. Classification (GTDB taxonomy): domain Archaea; phylum Methanobacteriota; class Methanobacteria; order Methanobacteriales; family Methanobacteriaceae; genus JAUXXK01. The sequence continues at coordinate 785 of JAUXXK010000112.1, forward strand.
CATCATCAATGATAATACTCATAGAACCTGGGGAATGGCCGGGTGTATGTAGGATGTATGCATTAAATCCATATGAACTTAAATCATATTTTTCATCTATCCTAACATCATAACTGGCAGAAGGAATTTTAACTTTTGAATTGAACTTTTTTCCTAATAGATTTATCAGGAATTTCATGATATTAGTAGAACCTTTTGGTAGAGGACTATCTCCTCGGGCCAAATAATCTGCTTCTTTTTGGTGAACAATTATAGGTGCATTATAACTTTTTTTCACCGCAGCTGCATTTTCTGAATGATCATAATGAGTGTGAGTTAATACTAAGCAAGATATTTGATTTTCACCCACTAAATTATCAATATTTCTTTTTAATTTTTTCCAGGAACTTTTAGGCCCAGTATCAACAATTATGAATTGATTGCCACTTGAAATTAGAAAAGAATTACTCCTACC
>JAUXXK010000114.1 GCA_030681145.1 Methanobacteriaceae archaeon
TACCTGGAAATCATGATTTATTAATAAATTCTGAGGATATTCAAAGTATAATGCCTGGAATATCTGAAACCCGTGACGTGAGAGGTTTGGGAGCATATACTCCTTCAGATTTCCCAGAACTTATAATTGAACATGGTCATAGATATAATTTTTACTGTGCCCCGGACTATTCTAACCAGTCTGTAACCAAAACAGACACTATACTGCCTCCAGGATATTTTTTTACCAGAATGGCTACCAGTTCAGTTGTACAAGGCCACCCTAAACTTGATATTAATTTCCCACCAGTTCAAAAAAATGAGCTGGGAGAGGATCAATTTAATTATTTCCTTTATTGGAATGTCTGGAAAGGCCTCATCAGTGATTTACCGGTAGAAGAAGGACTTGATAAAAAGGTCATAAATACGAATATCGATGGATTCAGTGAATATTATGCCATAGCTGATGTTTTGCCTTATCAAAACTCAGATAATTATATTGATGTTAATTTGTATAAGGGGATTATTGAAATCTGGGAGGACCGGCAAGATAAAAATTTAGTCCCAGTTAAAATTCCAACTGGTGAAGCTGTCTTGAAGGGAGCTTTTGCCAGCCATCTTGATGATCAATCAGGTGTTCAATTCTTTAACAATCCTGAATCTGATAAGAGAATTGTTATATTTGGACATTCTCATGAGGCACGAGTCATAACATCTTTCAATGAAAAACAAGAAAAACAAGTCTATGTAAATTCAGGTACATGGATAGATAAAAATAAATGTACAATGACCTTTGTGGTCGTTATACCTCCAAAAAGTGAAGATTCAGCTCTAATTTATGCAAATCTTTATCAATATTCTTCAAGTGGGGATATTAAAAATTTAGAGTCACAAGCACTCACCAATATTAAATAATTTTTTTTATTTTTGGGAACATATTTTTAATGAACAAAATTACTTTAATATTATAATTAATCACTATTGTATCCTTTATTTAAAAAAATTTACTTATTGTATCATAAGAATTAACATCTGGAGAAATTTTATTGGATAATGATTCTAATCCTTCTGAAATAGGCTGGACTGCGATAATAATTGTTTCATTATCTTCATTTATTATTGCACTTGATTCTACATTTATGAATGTAGCTATTGGCAATCTGGTGGCAGACTTGAACACAACCATACCAGCCATCCAAATAATTATTAGTGTTTATGCTCTGACTATGGCTTCTTTAATGCTTCTGGGAGGTAAGATGCAGGATTTAGTGGGCAGAAAAGATACATATACAATTGGTGCTGTTATTTTTGGATTTGGAACTGCTATTGCTGCTTTGAGTGTTAACTCAACCATGTTATTAATTGGGTGGTCCATCTTGGAAGGTATTGGGGCAGCTCTCATGACACCTGCTACGGCTTCAATTATCGCGGGCACCTATAGTGGAAAGAATCGTGAATTTGCCATGGGAATAAGGACATCCGTAGCTACTTTAGGTGCGGGTGTTGGCCCACTTGTAGGAGGGTTTCTAACTACTTTTTTCAGCTGGAGATGGGGATTTGGTCTTGAACTGATTATTATAATAATTATTCTTTTATTATCACGAAAACTGAAATACTTCCCTCCATCAATGAAATTTTCAGAATTAGACAAAATTGGAGTTCTATTATCTTCATTAGGAATTCTAATATTTGTAATTGGAATTTTGAGTATAAATTCTATTGAAAACTTGGAAGTACCGGTATTTATAACTGGAATTGGAATATTGCTATTAATATTATTCTATTTCAGAGAAAAAAGAGTTATAAATAAAGATAAAAGGCCTCTTACGGATATAAGATTGTTTAAAAATAGAAACTTTGCCCTAGGTACGCTTTCTAGATTGGTACTAAATCTGGCTCTTGCAGGGGCGGTTTTCATCTTACCTGTTTTTTTCCAGCAGGAGACTGGTGCAGACGCATTTACAACTGGCCTTGTTATTTTACCATTAACTATTGGGGTTTTAATCTTTTCTATTGCATCATCAAAAATATCAAATCGAATTGCACCCCACCATCTCATTTCCATTGGATTTTTAATAGCCTTATTATCCAGTTATTATCTCAGTTCTCAATTCGACTTAAATACCCATGTATATAACATTATTCCGGGAACATTATTTCTGGGTATGGGTTTGGGCTTAGCACTACCATTAACGGCTAATGTAATATTATCTTCTGTAAGTTCCGATAAGCAAGCTGATGCCACCGGTATCATGTCCACAAGTTCCAATCTTGGGTCAGCCACGGGAACCGCGCTTATTGGATTGATACTCTTATTGGGAACAATGAATGGATTATATTCAGCTTATGATGAGGTTTATCCAGGCCAATTTACTAAAAGTGAAATCAATGAAAAATTGGATATATTTCATGAAAAAAAGAATACAACAACCTATGAAATCCTAGAAGGGAACAAAAACACACCATTATATACAATTATCAACAAAACTGTCCGGAATGCAATGAAAACTGCATTTATTTTTGTATCTATTATATTCTTAATAAGCTTCATAATTTCACTCTTTATAAAACCACTGAAACTACAGTGACAATCAGTGTTATTATAATGCATATCTATTTTTTATGATTTATCTAATAATGGTCATAGTAATCTGGTTTTAACAATCAGAAAAGAATAAATTACAATTAAATTATTTTTAATGATTAAATTAATTATTATAAAAATATTTTTACTGGTAATTCTATAAGTGAATACAGTGATTAACTTGAATGAAGAATCAAACAATGATAATAAAAAATTTTGCAATTTTAAAGGATTTTTAAAAGAAAAAAAGCCTAAAAAGATTGAGTTTATTATAGCAATAATAGCGAATATTATTTTCTTATATATTGTCAATAACTTGATGGCCTGGAATATATCTTTTATAGCGGATTCTTTAATTGATATTTTGTGGATTTTGAATATATCAATAATAGCGAATATCATGGCTAATATCATTTATTTAATATATTATTCAGAATGGTTACGGGCCGTATCACAGATTATTTTAAATATTCTGGGCTTTTGGGTAGCTTATAGTTTATATGTAGTATTTCCATTTAATTTCAGTAATATATTATATGACTATTCAGTAGTATTTGCATTAATAGTTGCTATGATTGCCTTGGTTATAGCAAGTGTTGTGGAAGTAGCACGATTAGTTCTAAAATTTGTATTAAAGGTTGAAAAATAAGAGAAACTATAGATTATCATATAAATTAAAAAATTGTTAAACATTTAAAAAAAAGATTAATACAATTTTCATGTTTTAGAGAATGGCTTAAGATAATTAAACTATTATTAATCCGGGGTTATCTCCCGTGATACATTTTCCACCTTTTGAACTAACTATAAATGTATTTTCAATTCCTACCATACCCACACCTTTAATTCCATTTTTTGGCTCGACTGCCAGCACCATACCTTTCTGTAATGGTTCGTCAAATCTTTCAGCAAGCACTGGAAATTCATCCACTTGCAGACCTATTCCATGCCCTAAAAACTTCACCTTTCGAGAACCATAACCCATAAAATTCTCCAGAAAATCCTTATCTAGACTACCCATAATAGTTTTATAAATCTCTGAAGGTATAGCTCCTGGTTTAAGCATATTCGCAATATCATTTTGAATTTCCACACACTTATAGTGGGTTTCCCTAACATATTCTGGTAATAAATCACCAAACATGTAAGTTGTGGTTTTATCGGTATGGTATCCATCCACTCCGGACCCAATATCTATATAAACCAGATCCCCTTTTTTCAATTTCTTATCCCGACTTCCTATTAATGGTACTGCAGGATTAAGTCCATAATTTCCACTGGCCCCATTAAAATAAGAGGGATATATAGAACTTTCACCAAAACACACATGGCCCAAAACCATTTCAGTATCAAACATTCCAAAACGGACCACTCCTTGATGACCTTCATTTAACATGATGGAAAAAAGTTCTGTGGCCAGCTCAGTTTCACTCATACCTTCAAGAAGTATTTGGGGAACTATATTTTCCAAAACATTTTCATGAATTTTCCCAGATTTTTTCATTAAGGATATTTCATATTTGCTTTTAATGGATCTAACTGTAGCAATATCATGATCAATTGATTCCACATTTTTAAAAGGGAAATGCTTTTGAAATCTTTGATATAATGCCAATGGAACCATTTCAGTTTCTAGGTAAACTGTTTCAGGAAGATTATCTAAGGCTGCATCTCGAAAACTTTTCATAGGCTTAATATTGTCAAATAGTGATTCATCCATAGCTCTTTGATAACTTCTACGTACCCAGAATGTTGATTTATCATCCCTGGGTATAAGGAGCATACCATCCTGCATGGTGCCAGTGAAATAATACTGGTTTAATTTACTGAATATGGCTGCTATTTCCCATTCAGGTTTAAATAGATTCATACGATTTTTGAATTGCTTTAGTCTGTTTTTTAGCTCAGAAGAAGGTACTTTATTGATTATTATTTCTTCAGACATTTTTAAATCACCTGAAAAATGTTAAAATAATTATTTTATTTTTATAATTTTCTTAAAAAATCTAAAAAAGGATTATATGTGTTATAATGATTCAAATAAAATATTTTACTTTTCCCTTTCAGGGAATTTAATATTAAATGTAGCCCCCGGGCGTTTTATTATCTCCAATTCTCCATCCAGCTGGTGGGTCAGGTTGGTAATAAGTTGCATTCCAAAGCGAACACTATTTTCAATATCAAAATCTTTAGGTATTCCCACACCATCATCTTTAACAGTTAAAAAGAATTCATTATCTTTTTTATAGAATTTAATTATCAAAGTTCCTGTTTTATCTTCGGGGAAGGCATATTTAAGGGTATTAGTAACTAATTCATTAATTATAAGGCCCAAGGGGATCATGCTGTCAATATGTAGTTTAACATTCTCTACATTTATTTCCATTTTGACCTTATCGGGATTGGTAACATATGTACCAAAAAGATCCTTTGCAAGGGATGTTATATAATCTACCAACTCAACATTTTGCAAATCACCGGTACGATAAAGACGTTCGTGGATAAGGGCCATGGACTGGGCCCGATTTTCGCTTTCCTTAAAATATGCTTTGGCTTCTTCATCTTTTATATAATAAGATTGCATATTAAGTAGGCTTGCGATTATCATAAGATTATTCTTTACCCTATGATGTATCTCCTTTATCAACATCTCCTTATCTTCCATTAGCTGATTTACTTGGAGAGATAAACTTCGAGTTTGTATTAAAACACTTACTCTGGCTATTAGAACAGATTTAGTAATTGGAATAGAAATTACTTCGTCAAAAATTTCCCAAATATCTTGTTTTCTCTGCTTAACTTCATTAGTATGGGTTACTAAAAGATATGGGAGAAATATGGGGTTTTCTTTTTCTTTTCTTGATTTTAGTTTTTCATGATTTTGAGCCCAGGAAGATAAATCAGTAATTAAAAGACTGAAATTATCATCAAGCTCACTTAAATCATTTTTATCCAGGTTCTTAATCTCATATCCATTACTAAAAAGATCAGAGATCATTTCGCCGTTTTTATGACTTCCCATTAAAATCAGAATCTTATCCATTTTATCTCCCTATCTCTGATTTATCAACTTAATCTAAATTTTTATTCGTCTATCATATTTTTTATAATAATTAAGAGTTCTTTAATAGCCAGAGGTTTGGTCATAACTCCTTTAGCTCCAGATAACATACCTTGTTTTTCCACAGTTTTTTGTTGATGAGGACTTAGAACCAGAAATGGTATTTTTTTAACCCTTAAATGTTCACAAGAATCCCA
>JAUXXK010000016.1 GCA_030681145.1 Methanobacteriaceae archaeon
TAGAGATATATAATAATTGTATATACTCATGAGGGTTTATTTTGAATACTATTCAAGAAATTAATCAAAAAATAATTAATGGCGAAGCTAATGTTTTAACCGCTGAAGAAGTTACAAAACTGGTCATGGAAGGGGAAACTCTTTCTGCTGAGGAAGTGGATGTAGTAACAACTGGTACTTGTGGAATAATGTCTGGAACAGCCGCTTTACTACATCTAAAAGTAGGAGAGCCAGGTTCATTCAAAAAGGCCAAAAAAATCTACTTAAATGGGGTTCCGGGATTTCCTGGGCCATGTCCCAACGAATGGCTTGGTTCGGTCGATTTAATGATTTATGGAACAGCTCACAGTGTAAATGACCATCAATATGGTGGGGGGTTCTTATTTAAGGATATGGTGGCTGGAAAGGAAATTGAAATAGAAGTAGAATCAATGCAGGGAGAGATTATAAAATCTACCACTACCATTGAAGAAATGACAACTGCTAGGATGATTGGTACTCGAATGGCATTTAAAAACTACACTGCATTTGTAAATCCTAACTCTAAGCCCATATCGTCCATATTCCATGCCATAAATATGGAAGGACCATTCAAGGGCCTTTCATTTTCAGGGTGTGGTGAAATCAACCCTCTACAAAATGATCCATTGATGCAAACCATTTGTATGGGGAGTAAAATAATTTTAAACGGGTCTGAAGGTTTTATAATGGATAATGGAACTAGAAGTACTCCTGAAAAACCAAATATGATGTTAACTGCTGACATGCATGATATGAATTCTCATTATCTGGGAGGATTCAAAACTGCCGCTGGCCCGGAAATATTTGATTCTGTAGCTATTGCTATTCCCATAACCAGCCAGGAAATTCTGGAGCGGACATTCATTAGAAATGCGGATATCAAATTACCTGTTGCAGATATTAAAGGACGACATTTGCCTCTGGGAGAGACTAATTATGGTGAAATGTGGGATGGGGTGGATGAACGACCAATTTATCACTCGGAAAAGTGTGCCAACTGTTCTAAATGCATAGTAAAGGAAAGATGCCCTACAATGGCATTCACAGAAGTATTGGATACTATGAAATGTTTTGGTTGTGGGATGTGTGCTTATTCATGTGATTTTGGTACTTTTGAAAT
>JAUXXK010000127.1 GCA_030681145.1 Methanobacteriaceae archaeon
ATTGGATTAATATGTGCATTAAAGCTGTTTTTAAATCTTTTTAAAAGATAATAAGCCTATTAAATTTTTATATCTCATTTAAATATAAATAATACAAGAGTTCTTATTAAAAATATTAAAATAGTGCTTGTTTTATAAATAATAGACAGTAAATATTTTATCTATTAAAACAATCATAATTAATATTAATATTTATTTAATAAAGGTAATTTTATGATAAAACAGAACCAGAAAATATTCAATATAATTCTAATATCTCTGGACATGTTTGTAATTACATTTGCTATGATTCTAGCCTGGTTTATACGTTTTGAAACTGATTTATTGGGATTTAATGTTCATGTTGGTGGAGTTCAGTTTTACCTTCTGCCATTAATATATATTTTACCATTATATCTGGGACTTTATTATGGGTTCGGTTTATATGATCCTCAAAGAACGAAAAGAATCTCTTCTGAAGCTTTTAATATATTTAAAATAAATATTATCGGGATACTTATGGTAGTTACCATTCTTTTTGTGATTAATTTATCTGATTATTCCCGATTTATGCTGGCCTTTTTTGCCATTTTCTCCACAGGATTCAGTATAGTGGAAAGAACCCTGATAAGATTATCATTGCGATACATGAGGAGTAAAGGATATAATATTAAATATATTCTCGTAATAGGTGCTGGAGAACTTGGTGAAAAATTTACAAAAAGAATTAAACGTAATGAACACGTAGGATATAATTTAATAGGGTTTTTAGATGATAATATTAAAAAAAATAGTATAGTGGACGGTTACCCCGTGATAGGGACAATTGATGATTTGGAAGAAGTTATCTTGAAAAAACCTTTGGACCGAATAATAATCACTTTATCCCCAAGACATGCCCTTTTACTGGAACATATTGTGGATATATGTGAAAAATACGGTGTAAAAGCCGAAATTGTTCCTGATTATTATCGTTACTTTCAATCCAGGCCATATATTGATATGATCGAAGATATCCCCCTCATCAACATACGTTACGTCCCTCTAGATAATTCTTTTAATAAAGCCTTGAAGCGATTTTTAGATATCATACTGGTTATCATAGGCATTCTACTATTCTCACCGTTACTTATATTTACAGCTATCATGGTCAAAAAGAGTTCTTCAGGGCCAATTATCTTCACTCAAGATAGAGTAGGGTTGCATAGATCCACCTTTAAGATGTATAAATTTCGTAGTATGAAAATATTACCCGAGGAAGAGGAAGTATCACAGTGGACAACCGAGGATGATCCGCGGAAAACCAAATTCGGGACATTTATTCGTAAAACCAGCATAGATGAATTACCACAATTATTCAACATCTTAAAAGGAGACATGAGTTTAATTGGCCCAAGACCAGAACGCCCTCATTTTGTAGAGAAATTCCGGGAAGAAATACCCCATTACATGATTAAACACCATGTAAGGCCCGGTATGACTGGATGGGCCCAAATTCATGGATGGAGAGGGAATACATCTATTAAAAAAAGAATTGAGTTTGATTTATACTATGTGGAAAATTGGACCCTAAGTTTGGATATAAAAATATTTTTATTAACATTTATCCGAGGATTTACCGATGATAATGCTTATTAACCATATTAAATTTAATTTTTAGTAGTATAATGCTTTTAATTTGATAATTGTTCAAGTTAGTTCATTATATTAATAATGAGCTGACTTCATCATCATCTAAAACTTCAAAAAGAGAAGTTAAAGATCCCTATCTTTTTTTCGCAAATATCCTCAGCGATTTTTGCAGACTTTCCGTATCTTAATCCATAAAATACTAAAGCGTTCATTTATCTCATAAATTGTGATTTTTATATTAAGTATGGGCAATAAATTACCAAATAACTAACTTATAATGTTGTGTTTTAGTTAAAATAATAAATAAATTAATTAATAAAAATCAATTAAAAAGAATTTTACGACCCTCTTCCATGTTTAAAATAATAAAAGGCTTGGCTTTGGGATCCGCCAATATTTTAAGTTGTTTTTTACCAGTTCTATTATATGCTCGTTTTAAGATAGCTTGCATTTCATCAACAGGCATTTCCATCACCATCTCTACACGAACCATATCTTGATCTGAAAGGCGATTTTTATATGATTCAAATTGCCCATGAAATGATTTAACTATGTTGGACTCTTTAGAAACCCATCTGCGAAGAATAATAGATGGAACTCGAGTAAATAAATCAAGTGCATCGATTACATCATCCTCGGTAATTTTTATATCTTCACCCATATTATCACTTATTATTTTTGTTTAAAAGTTTTAAACCCGCCGAAAATCCTTTTCCAGCTTTATCACCCAGCTTATAGTATTCTCTTAAAGATAAATCATAACTAAACGGTTTTATCTTTTCAATATCCACTTTACTAAGTTCAAGATCGGATTTAACAATTATAGATGTTAAAAAATCGTTATCTACCTTTAAATCAATGACTTCACCTATAAACATGGTGTGGGAGCCTAAATTAACAGTTTCTTTAAGTTTACATTCCATGACCAGTGGAAATTCATTAACGTATGGAGCATTTACCAAATCACTTTTTACAGGATTTAAATCAGTTTCTAGAAACTTATCGAATTTTTTGCCAGAAGCTATACCTACATAATCAGTTTCGGAGATATATTCCTCAGAGGGAATATTTACGGTGAAGGCATTATTCCGAATAATATTATGATAAGTAGCAGTTGCCTCTCTTAATGAAATATAAATACATGGTGGTGATAGACAGCAAACTCCTGCAGCTGCCGCAGCCATTATGTTAGCTTTATAATCTTCCATGTAAGATCCCACCACAAAAACAGGTACAGGAAAGCCAAATGCCTTAGGCCCTAAACTTTTTTTCATAAAGGTCACCAAACTACATACTAATTTTTATCTTTCTTTAGCAATATTAATATCGGACTGGAACTCTGAGAAGGTAGCATGATTATTATTAATTAGGAAGTTGTTTTAATATTTATTTACAATACCAAATGTTTTACTATAACTTTATAGACTATGTTAATAACATTATAATCTGAAATTAAAACTATTTATATAGATAATTTTTTGAAAAGTAGCTAGAATTGAATATATTACTAAATAATACATTATTTAAATCAAAAACTGCCCTAATCATTTTTATCACAATATTTATTTATTGGAATGGTTATATCTAAAAAATAACAAGAAAATTTTGGGGGGAAATGAAACCATTATTTTGGGGGAAAGTTATGGGTTATCTTTTATGTAAATTATGTGGCGGATACTATGAATTAATGCAAGGAGAAAAACCTGAAGATTTTTTAAACTGCCAATGCCATGGCGAACTGGAATATTATCCTGAACTTAATGCATCTGAATAAAATTTATTTTATAATGCTACTTTTAATTCTGATAAATTACAACGGATTTTTCAATAAATAAATAAAAAAAAATATGATTAATATGTTTTAACACATAATACAAGAATTATTTGCCACAGCCACAGTTAGGGGGCTGTTCCATAGTTTTCATTTTCTTAATATCTTGTAAAGTTACAGATAAAAAAAAGTAAGTGAAACCTGCTGTATCTTTTTGTTCGAGAATAGGAGAAATTCCTTTAAAAGAACATTCTATATCCCCAGTACCCCCGATATCCATTTTAATAGGTTCATCATTTTGAAAAGATTCGAAAAATTCTTTTAAATTATTTATTTCATCTTCAGGTGTTCGAAAATTAACGGCTAATAATCCATTGGGCCTGGACTTTAATCCAACATATTTTTCCTGCAGCGAAATAGTTTCTCCATTATCTTTTTTAAATATAACATTCGGGTCTATTTTGGACATATAATCACCTAATATATTTTTTGATTTGAAAGTGCATTGATTAAAACAACATCACATTTTAAGATGTTTAATTTAAGAAATTACTCCATCAGCAGTTCATACAATCTTTTTCTAGAATTTCCATCGCAATTTTCTAGATAAACCGACAAAAATTCATCCATATTAAAATTAACGGGATTATTAATTAAATTCATAATATCCTCTGTTTTTAAAGCAACAGACCCCGGAACCAGATTTTCATAATTTCCATAGAATCCTCTACCCTTTTTTCTAAAATTCTCCAAGTCGTAGGGATAAAATATCATGGGCTTTTTTAGGAGCGCATATTCATATATGATAGATGAATAATCAGTTATTAACAAATCACTGCAAAGTAGTAATGTATTCAATTTATCATAATTAGAAAAATCAAAAATCCTATTATGATAACCACCCT
>JAUXXK010000128.1 GCA_030681145.1 Methanobacteriaceae archaeon
ATTGGATAGTATAGTACTATTAATGATTGTTAGCATGTTTTCGTTGTAGATTCCGCCACCTAGAGCTTCATCAGACCAACTACTAGCACTATTGTTCTGGATGATGCTGTCTTCAATAATCATGGTACCCCAGTTATTGATTCCTCCACCATAGGCATAGTAACCTGTTCCAGCGTTGTTTTCAACTTTGCTTCCGTTGATAGTCATATTACCCGTGTTGTAGATTCCTCCACCATAACTGGATCCATAAAAACCGGCGGGATTAGCTTTGTTGTTTTTTACTGTACAGTTATTTAGAGTTAAATTGCCAATGTTGTAGATTCCACCACCATAAGCATCATAACCTCTTTCTCTTCCGTTTTGTATAGTAAATAGACTTATACTCACGTTTACTCCGGTATTAATGGTTATTGGTCGTCCAGTGTTGTTTCCATCAAGGATAGTGTTTTCCTGGCTTTGACCCACCAGATTAACATTCTTACTTATAGTGAGGCGTTCATAGTAGGTTCCATCGGCCACATTGACGGTGCCATTAGGATTAACCGAAGTTATACCTTTACCAATGGTCAAATAAGGGTTGGTTTCGTTTCCGTTGTTATCATCACTACCGGTAGTTGAAACGTATTTAACATCATCTGGATTATCAGTAGCAGATACGGCACCACAAAGCGTGATGGCCATTAAAAAAATTGTTAGAGTAATTATTACATGTTTTTTCATATTTTCCCTCCTTTTAATTAATTATTTCAAAATTAAATTTATTAATCTCATTTTTACTAAAAAGTCTTTTTAAACGAGCTTATTGAATAAATATTAGAGGAAAAAACATTTAACTTAATATTAAAATTAGCCATCTTCCCCCCATAGGAATATAATACATCCTAAGTAATAATAGTTAAGATATTAAATATAATTATCTATTTAAAAATAACAATTCCAACTTAATTATCAATTTAAATTATCTATTTAAAAATAACAATTCCAACTTAATAATAGTAAAATACACAAAAACTAAAAAAAAAAAAATAAAGCCAATATCATAGATTAAAAACTTTAATACATCTAAATACTATTATTTAATAGTTAATTAATTAAAAAATTCAAGGTGAAATATTTCATGAATATAAATGACTCATCCATAATTTCTATTACTGATAAGGCCGTGCACTGTGAAGTGGAAGACGAAGTGGTTATTTTAGGCTTAGAAAACGGAGTATACTATGGCCTTAACCCAGTGGGAGCTTTTATCTGGAACATGATCCAGGAATCAGTTAGTGTGGCTGATATTAAAAAAGCAGTTCTTAATGAATATGAAGTTGAAGAAGAAGTTTGTGATAA
>JAUXXK010000129.1 GCA_030681145.1 Methanobacteriaceae archaeon
TATATTTGTTAATTTGTAATCACCGCTTCCCCAAATAGAAATCATTTTTTTTACCAGTTCTTCAACAGAAATAACATTGGTTTTTTCTGGACCAAAATTCCATTGCTGGCTAAATTTTTTACCATCATCCATCATGGAACAACATAAAGATAAATAGCCGTATAAAGCATCTAAAACATGCTGCCATGGCCTTTCTGATTTAGGAGATCGGATTAAAATTGTTTTATTTTGTGCAAGAGAATTGATGCAGTCTGGTACTAATCTATCCTCGGCCCAATCTCCCCCACCAATAACATTTCCGGCTCTTACTGATGATAAAGCAACTTCATGAGACTCTTTATATAAAGATGGATTAAAAAAAGAATTTTTATAAGCTGATGTAACTAATTCTGAACAACCTTTACTTGAACTATAAGGGTCGCAACCACCTAAAGGATCATTTTCTCGATAGCCATAAACCCAATTTTTATTTTCATAACATTTATCGCTGGTGACGTTAATAACTGTTTTAACGCTTTCAGTAGCTCTTATAGCTTCTAAAAGATTAACTGTTCCCATAACATTAACTTCATAAGTATATTTTGGTTCAAAATAAGATTTTCGAACTAATGCTTGTGCAGCCATATGAAAAACGATTTCGGGGTCATGTGTTTCAATGGCATTTTTCAGATGATTGAAATCACGAATGTCTCCATTTATATGATTTATTTTTTCCCCCAGTTCTAAAATTTCAAACATTGAAGGATTTGAAGGAGGTTTTTGAGAGTATCCTATAACTTGAGAACCTAAATTTAAAAGCCAGGTAGTTAACCAAGAACCTTTAAAACCGGTGTGTCCGGTTATTAAGACTTTTTTACCTTTGAAATAATTTTTAAATTTATCATTCATGTTTTAACTTCCAGTCATATGGAATATCTTCAGTGAACGGGCTTTTTCTTTTTATTTCTTCAGGATCATGCGTTATTGAGGCCAAGTTGGCCACAATAGCTTTTTTGCCCCCTACGCATTTGAATCCATTCCAAATTTTTTGAGGTATTTTTACCAGAAGATAATTTTCATGGCCTAAGAAAACTTCCATTGTGTTCCCTCGGGTTTCTGAATCTTTTCGGTCATCATACATAACTAATTTAATCATACCATCAATTACAGCATAATTAAGCGTCATCAATCTATGCCAATGCCATCCTTTAATAACTCCTGGATAAATGGTGGAGAAATAAATTTCTCCAAA
>JAUXXK010000130.1 GCA_030681145.1 Methanobacteriaceae archaeon
CAAGTAACCCAATAAAAAATCAAAGAATAAATGGAAGATTCTAATTTAACCAGAGAAGATCTAAAAGTAAACGCTGAAAAAGTTCAGAATCAAGCTGAAAAAATGTTACAAGACATTATCAGCACTTTTAAAGGAAAACAAGAAGAATTCGGTAAAACCATTTCCAGTTACACTACTGTTACTGAAAAACCACTAGTGGATCTAATAGAAACTAAAGAAAAATTAATATTAAAAGTTGATGTTCCTAACCGTGCAAAAGAAGATGTAGTACTGGAAGTAACGGATGATAGTTTAGATATCAAAATTCAGTTTGAAGAAGATGAAGAATCAGAAGATATCAATTACATCATAAAAGAGAGAAGCAAAGGTAAAATCGAGAGAATTATCAAGCTCCCAGTAAATATAGATACTGAAACAGTTACTGCTAGATTTGATGGATCTGTTCTGATAGTAGATATCCCTAAAATTATGGAACCTAGATTTAAGGTAGATATAAACTAAAAAAGAGTTTATTGAAGCTCTAAATAAATTATAGAACTACATATAATTTTTTTATTATTTTTTCCATTATTTTAAATTAATTCTAAAATTATTTAGATTAATAAAACATATAATTATAAATGAAAACTTCAATGCGAATTTTTACAATACTTAATATACCTATTGAATTGGACATATCTTTTTTAATATTATTATTATTTATTTATGCACTGGCCATTTTAACCATCATTCCTCTCCAACTGGCCGTTTTAATAACATTGGTTTTCGCTACAGTACTGATTCACGAACTTTCCCATTCCTATGTAGCCCAACATTATGGGGTTGATATAGAGCGGATAGTGCTTCTTCCAATTGGAGGAGTAGCTCAAATGGGCAAAATACCTAAAAACCCAAATCAAGAAATTTTAATTGCCATAGCAGGACCTTTAACCAATATTATAATTGCAGGAATTAGTTACATCACATATCTATTATTATTGCCGATTATATCCGGTTTCATATCTTCATTTATCGCAGAATTTGCTCTGGTAAATATAGTCTTAGCATTATTCAATCTTTTACCTGCGTTTCCTATGGACGGAGGAAGAGTTTTAAGAGCATTTCTGGCAAAAAAAATGGATTATGTTAAGGCCACCGAATTATCGGTTTCCGTTGGTAAAATTTTTGCAATCATAATGGCCACTGCTGGTATTTTTGTTAATTTTTTCCTAATACTTATTGCCCTTTTTATTTACATTGGTGCAGAACAAGAATACAAAACCACCATGATCTCCTCACTATTAGGAGGCATTAAAGTAAAAAATATAATGACCTCTGATGTAAAAACCATATCTCCCCAGATAGGGGTAGATGAAGCACTGGAAAAAATGTTTAAATACAAACACATGGGCTATCCTGTTATTGAAAAAGAAGAATTGAAAGGCATAGTCACCTTTCATGACTTATCCCAGGTGACAAAAGAAAATAAAAAAGTAAAGGTTGCAAATGTAATGAGTAAAACTCTCATAACCACATCACCATCAGAAGAAGTAATTGTTGCCCTTGAAAAACTTACTAAAAACGATTTAGGTAGATTACCAGTTATATATGATGGCAAGTTAGTGGGAATCATATCGAAAACTGATATTATCAAGATAATGAATTTAATGAAAAATAAGGCTCGGTAACTCATTTTAACTAAAATAATCAAACATAAACATGTTTATTATAAATTAATTTATTAATAAATAATAATTTTAATTAAAATATATCATGGAGAAAACATTCAATGGAAAACGCTTGCAGAACCATAATTGAAGAAATTTTGCTTGGAAAAATTGATTCCAAATCAAAACTGGAAAAAGCAAAACACCAGGCCTGTCGTGACTTTAAACTGGATAAATTTATGAGTAATTCCATTATACTTCAATATGCCACTCCCTCTGAAAAAAAGATTGTAGGGAATGTTTTAATGAAAAAACCCACCCGCACCATATCTGGTGTGGCCATTGTGGCAGTAATGTGCCAGCCCCAAGATTGCCCCCATGGAAGATGTTTGTACTGCCCTGAAAGTGATAACGCCCCTCCAAGTTATACAGGAGAAGAACCCGCTGCATTGCGAGCCAGAATGTATAAATTTGATCCTTACAAACAGGTTTACAATCGTTTAAACCAATTAAATAGTATTGGGCACCCTTTAGATAAAGTAGAGCTAATTGTTATGGGTGGAACTTTTCCAGCACACACTTTATGTTACCAAGAATGGTTTGTAGCAAAATGTATGGAAGCTATGGTTGATTTTGGATTAAAAGAATCAAATATAACTCTAAAAAAAGAATATTCTGATAATAAACAAATTAAATCTCCTTTAAAGCATTATGGGTCTGATGATTATGTGCTGCTTGAAGATGCCCAGCACGCCAATGAATCATCAAAAGTAAGATGTGTGGGAATAACCTTTGAAACACGCCCGGACTATTGTAAAATAGAAGATGTTGACCGTATGCTTAAAATGGGAGTCACTAGGGTAGAACTAGGAGTTCAAACCATTTATAATCATATATATCAGCGCATTAAAAGAGGACATGATATAAATGATGTAATAGAATCCAACCGTATTTTGAGGGATTCCGGAATAAAAGTGGCCATGCATCTTATGCCCGGACTATTTTCAAATTTTAAGAGAGATTTACGGATATTTAAACGTTTATTCTCTGATTCTTCATTTAAACCAGATATGCTAAAAATATATCCTTGCCTAATAACAAAAGGGAGCGAACTGCATCAGATGTGGGAGAGAGGAGAATACGAACCTTACACCACTGAAGAAGCCGTTGATCTTATTGTAGAAATTAAAAAAATCTTGCCTAAATGGGTTAGAACCATGCGGATTCAGCGAGATATTCCATCACCACTTATTGAAGCAGGTGTTAAAAAATCAAATCTAGGCGAATTGGTTTATAACCGACTTGAAGAAGAAAATATCCAGTGTCAATGTATAAGATGTAGAGAAGTGGGCCATAAAGCATTTAAAGGAATAAAAACTAAT
This sequence comes from Methanobacteriaceae archaeon, assembly GCA_030681145.1. Classification (GTDB taxonomy): domain Archaea; phylum Methanobacteriota; class Methanobacteria; order Methanobacteriales; family Methanobacteriaceae; genus JAUXXK01. Next base: position 3,029 of record JAUXXK010000130.1, read on the forward strand.
TTAGAATCAATAAATCTTATGGAAGAAAGTTATGATGCCGGAAACGGTAAAGAAATATTCTTATCCCAAGAAGATCCTTTGAATAATATTTTAGCCGGGTTTTTAAGGCTTAGAATACCTTCTTATAATGCACACCGGATTGAAATAGATGAACAAACAGCAATTGTACGAGAACTTCATGTTTATGGATCATTGATTCCAATTGGAGAAAAAGAATCAGGTGTTGGGCAGCATGCGGGCTATGGGGAAGAACTTCTGTCTCGAGCCGAAGAAATAGCTAGAGAGGAATATAATAAAGATAAAATGATTATTATAAGTGGAATTGGAACTAGGAACTATTATCGAAAGTTTGGATATCAAAGGGAAGGGCCTTACATGGCTAAAAAATTAATATAAATATTGATAATCCATTAATAATATATTTAATTGCATCTTATTTTTAAATTTCTTAATTAATAAAAAGGGGAAAAAGAATGAAAGAGAGTGAAAATAGTGGAATACTAATTTCCAATATAAAAAAACCATCAGATTTGGCAAAAATGATTGATCACACCAGCGTAAAGGGTGATGTGACTCAAAATGATGTTCGAAAGCTCTGTCAGGAAGCTGTTGATTATAATTTTGCTTGTGCAGTAGTTACCGCTACCAATGTAAAATTGGCATATGACCTGCTAAAAGATTCTTCAATAAATGTTTGTTCTGTGGTTGGATTTCCTTTAGGAGTAAGCACACCATTAACCAAAGCTTTTGAAACAGAAGAGGCTGTGTCCCATGGTGCGGATGAAATTGATATGGTTATGAATATTGGTGCCATGAAATCCGGTCTGGAAGATCTCTTAGAGAAAGATATTGCATCTGTAGTAGATGCTGCCTCCGGAAAAGTGGTGAAGGTTATACTTGAAACTGCACTTTTAACTGAGGAAGAAAAAATAGTATCATGTATCATAGCTGAAAGAGCTGGTGCAGATTATGTTAAAACATCCACTGCTTATGGGGGGTTATCTGGTGCAACATTAGATGATGTTAGGTTAATGAAAAAAACTATTGGGCCAGATATGAAAATAAAAGCTGCCGGAGGAATTAGAAATCTTGATACAGCTTTGGCTATGATTGAAGCAGGAGCAGATAAACTTGGAACATCCACAGGAGTACAAATAATTGAAGAAATGATTAAAAAATACCCATAATATTATTTTAATTTATAAAATAGTTCCAGTTTATGTGACGGTGCATAAAAATGAAAATTGAAATTGAAGTGGAAGGAAAAGGCAAAGCAATAGCTCAATTAGATGATAGAAACCCTAATTCCGCAGAAAAGATATATGAAAATTTACCCATGGAAGGCAAATCCCTTATATGGCTTGAAGAGATCTATTTTGATATTCCTGTCACTTTAGAGGAAGAAAACCCTTCAAAAACTGCTGAAATTGGAGATATATCTTACTGGCCACCAGGATATGCTTTTTGTATCTTTTTTGGAGATACACAACCATATTCCGAAGTTAATCATATTGGACAGATTACAGATAATTTAGAACTTTTTTTTAATGTTGATGAAGGAGATAGAATAATTATAAAAAAGATTTAATCATTATTAATTCATCATCTATCCCCCCCCCATATTATTCGCTGAATAATAAAAAAACTGTCATAATGGCCTAATATGGTCATAAGTCGTGTCTCTTAAAGCTGGAATTCTCCCTAAATCTTCAATTGTAGCTTTTAAATTATCTATTTCTGTTCGAACTCCATAAGAAGCACCCGCAGATCTTGAGATATTTTCTTCACCTAGAGTTCCTCCCATGTCATTGGCACCGGCCATCAAGCCAATTTGGGCAAATTTGAATCCAAGTTTAACCCATGAAACCTGGATATTTTTCAGATATTCATGGAACATCAAACGAGATATAGCATATAATTTCAAATCATGGGATCCCGTAGTTCCGGGCATGGATATTCCTTCTTTATAAATAGGGGCATTAGTATGCATGAAAGTTAAAGGGACAAATTCCGTGAACCCTTTTGTTCTTTTTTGAATATTTCTTAATATTTCCAGATGCTCAATTCTATGTTTTAGAGTTTCAACATGACCATACATCATAGTGCAAGTAGTTCGTACTCCCAAGTTATGAGCCGTTTCCACCACATTAATCCACTGACTTGTACTTAATTTTCCAGGACAAATAACTTCCCGGACTTGGTCATTTAATATCTCAGCCGCAGTACCGGGCATGGTATCTAAACCAGCTTCTTTAAGCATTTTTAATGTTTCTTCCACAGATAATCCTGCTTTTTTAGACCCATAATATATTTCCATAGGTGAAAAAGCATGAATGTGAATTTCAGGAAGTTCTTCCTTAACTTGCATTAGAATTTTTTCATAAAAATAAGCATCTACATTAGGATGTAGGCCACCTTGAATACAAATTTCCACAGCTCCATTATCAGCAGCTATTTTAGCCCGTTTTACCATTTCAGATATTTCTAAAAAATATGAATCTGAGTCTTTTGAATCTTTTTTAAATGCACAAAAACCACAATTACCTGAACAAATATTGGTGAAGTTGATATTCCAATTTTTAATAAATGTAACTTCATCCCCAGCTAATTCCTTTCTTAGAAGATCTGCCGTTATTAATAAGGCATTTAAATCATTTCCATCTGTATTCATTAAATATAGTGCATCTTCGCTGGAAATTGGTCCTTTAAAAGCTTCTTCTAAAATTTGCTCGGTGCGTGGTTTAATTTTCAACTTACCAAACATGCGATTTGATATCTTAGTCTATATCTTTAAAAGTTTTGGTTTATTGTGTATCTCAACACCCCACATAGTATGCAAGAGTTGGTGGTTCCAGACATCATTAATACCGATAAATTTAAATATACTAGAGTCCTAGGTTAATCTGGAGGTGAAATTATGGCTGAATTACCTATTGCACCAGTAGGCAGAATCATAAAAAATGCAGGTGCACAAAGAATTAGTGACGACGCAAAGGAAGCTTTAGCTAAAGCTCTAGAAGAGAAAGGTGAAGCAATTTCCAAAAAAGCTGTCGAACTCGCTAAACACGCTGGTAGGAAAACCGTCAAGGCTAATGATATTGAAATGGCTGCTAAACAATAATTTTAGCTACCCATTACAATATTTATAATTTTAATTAATTTCTTTTTATTTTTTATTTTAACTATTACAAATTTATTTTAATTCTTTTAATTTACACTAAAATTAATATTGATTAAGATTTTTATAGGATTAATGAATAAAGTGCAATTAATCATACTAGTTTAATGAATATTTATATAATTTCTAATTCTGTGCCAAAAATTAATATTGATTATAAACAATATATTTACTTATAAAAAAAAAAAGGAGAAAAAAACATGAGTACAATGAAAAATTTACAAGAAGCATTCGCTGGAGAATCTCAAGCTAATAGGAAATACTTGGCATTTGCAAAAAAAGCTGATGAAGAAGGATATCCTCAAATTGCCAAATTATTCCGTGCAGCAGCAGACGCAGAAACAGTACATGCCCACAAACATCTGCAAGTTATGGGTGGAATTAAGAATACTGAAGAAAATCTTAAAGCAGCCATAGCTGGAGAAACCGAAGAATTCAAATCGATGTATCCTGAATTTATAACAGAAGCAAAAAATGAAGGTAATGACGCAGCAGTAGTGACCTTTAAAAATGCTAATGCAGTAGAAAAAATTCATGCAGATTTATATGCAAAAGCTTTAGAAAACATGGATAATAATGAAGATGTTGTCTACTATGTATGTCAGGTATGCGGAAACACTGTAAAAAATGAAGCTCCAGAAAAATGTCTAATCTGTGGAGTTCCTAAGACCCTATTTAAAAAAATAGAATAATATTAGCTCATAAGAATAGTAAATAATTAAATATATACAATCAAATTCTATTCTTATTTTTTTATTTAATTTTAATTATAAATAATTTAATTTTGTCTAATTATTTTTTAATTTCGCTTTGAAATGAACAATTTACCTAATTACTTTTTAATCAAAAATTCTAAATAAAAATTTTAGAAATGTTTTTCAGCAAATGTAATCTGAACTGATGTTCCTTTATCAGAAATGAGTTTTAACTCTGAATCAATCTGTAAACTTAAATTATTGATTAACTGCATGCCCAGTGAATTAGTATTTTTATAATCTATATCTGAAGGGAATCCAATTCCATCGTCAGAAACTTTCAAATTTATTTTATCATCTTTTAGATGCAGCGAAATGTATATATTGCCCCGAGAATCATCAGGAAAGGCATGTTTTAAAGCATTGGTTACCAATTCATTTATAATTAATCCAAGTGGAATAGAAGTATTAATATCAACACTAATGTCTTCTATATCAAGATGTAAGTGAATTTTATCAGGATTAGTAACGTAAGCATCAAAAAGATTATTTGAAAGTGTTCTGATATAGTCCCCCATATCAATTTTTTTCAGGTCCGTTGATTGGTACAATTTCTCATGAATAAGTGCCATGGATTTAGCCCTGTTTTGACTTTCTTTAAAAATACCACGAGCTTCCTCGTCTTTAATATAACTTGATTGGATGTTTAATAAACTAGATATAATCATCAGATTATTTTTTACCCTGTGATGAATTTCTTTTAGTAACAGTTCTTTTTCAGTTAGTGAAATTTTCAATTCATCTTCAGCAAGTTTTCTCTTAGTAATATCATTTGCAATAACCAAAATAGCAAAATTAGATCCTTCTTTTTTAATAACTGCATTATAAATATCAATCCAATGCTCATTGCCATTCATATCTGTTACATTGCTTTGATAAGGTGCTATTTGACCACCACTCAAAAGTTTTTCAATATTTTTCTTAAGCCTTGGAATATTTTCAGGGATTAATATGGGTAATTCATAAAAGAACTTTCCACGCAGTGAATCCGTGCCCATACCAATGATATTTTCTAAAGTTCTATTAATCTCCATTATTTTACCATCTAAATCTAAAAGAACTATATAGTCCGGAGAAAATTGGAACAGAGTCCTGTAACGTTCTTCACTTTCTTTAAGTTGGGTTTCATGAATTTTTCTTTCTGTAATATCTCTAGCTACCGAAAGAGCAACTTTATTATTTTCTAATTCAAACAAATGGGAGTTTATTTCAACTGGAATTTCTTTACCACTTTTTGTCCGATAAACTCGCTCAAAGGTGATTTGGCCATCAGTTAAAAGCTTTTGAATAAGGATTTTATTACCACTATCTTGAGTACCAATATCCCTAGGTGACATCATCTTAAATTCTTCTTTAGAATATCCCATTTTATTCAAAGCAATATCATTAACCTCAATGAAATTTCCAGCTTTTCCATCAGGTTCAATGTTAATCAAAGTAATAATATCATTGACTTCATTAAAAACTGTCCGAAACTTTTTTTCATTTTCCCTAATTACTTTTTCAGCTTGCTTCCTTTCAGTAATATCCCTGATAATAGCCGTGAAAAATAGATTTTTGTCTGATTTCCAATTCACTATTGAAATTTCAATAGGAAACTCAGTTCCATCAGATTTAATAGCATATAAATCATCTAATAGTGAAGAATCCAGGCTGATATTGGCTTTATCAATATCTAAAAAAATTTTTTGTATTGGTTCAATATATCTATCCGGTATAAGTGATATTATAGATCTATTCAAGAAATCTTGCTCAGATAACCTAAACATCGATTCAGCGCCTTTATTGCATGAAACAATTTTTCCATCAGAAGAAAATAACAATATTGCCTCCTTTGCTGAGTTAAATACTGAACGATATTTTGCCTCGCTTTCTTTTAAAGTCTGGTTTGATTTTTCCATCTGCTCGGATAAAGTAATAACCACCACAGTTACAAAAAAGAAAATAATAATACGAGCAAAATCTTCTAAGGGAATACTAAATGATTTCCATAAATTTGTAATTATTAAAAAACTTGCCAGCAACGAAGTTACAATTAATGCTTTTCTTTTCCACCAGATAGATGCCAGAATTATAGGAATATAAAAAAAATGAGTGAAAACAACTTCTTTATCAAGAATTATGTGGAAAAAAAAGGTTAATATCCAACAAAGCCCTATTAAAACTGATATAAATGCAATTTTATAACGTTCATTAAGAGATTTGTTACTTAGTTCCATTGATTCACCACTAATAAATATATTTAATATATATTATTCCATCCTTTAATAAATTATATCTACGGTTAGTATTTCATTAATTTGATTAATTAAAAAACAGAATTTATTTCAGATCATAAGCCTTATAAAACCAAATTTAAATCATTTAATAATTTTTATTAGCTTTTTATAATTATTAATAAAAAATACTGGATTTAGGACAATTTAAAATGAAAAATCAAAGTTAGGGGAAAAGGTTATATAGGAAAATAACTATAATGAAAAAAGACGCCCTTTAGGGCCGGTGGTCTAGGGGTATGATACCTCCCTGACACGGAGGTGATCACGAGTTCGAATCTCGTCCGGCCCATTGCCGTGGTAGTTCAGTTGGGAGAACGCCAGACTGAAGATCTGGATGTCGCTGGTTCAAGTCCGGCCCACGGCACTAACTTTTTTTATTTTTTTAGAGAAAATATTTATTTATGTCTTTAGAAATATATTTTTGACTCATTTATTTATTAAAAAAAGAATAAAAATTTCGAAAATATTTATAAATTAATTAACTTTTAAAAATTAATTTTCTGATAGCGATTCCTGAAAATCCTCCAAAAGAGGTTAAAGATACAAATATGGATCCCATAACCATAATGGCCATTAATATTAATGACATGCCCATTAAATTATTTATATATAAAATTGTAACTAACACAATCAATAAACCCATTAGGAACCCATTAAGAAGTCCATCCCCATAACTTCGACTACCACCAATAAATGATGCTAATGCTCCTCCACTTACTGAAATAACAAATAAAATTATATATAATTCAAAACCAAGAATCGAAACTGTGGTCAAGATATTACCTGTGGAGCTGAATACATTTACAGCTTTTAAATAAAGATAATCAAAGAATAAAACATAAGAAATTAAACAACAAGAAATAGTTAAACATAATCCTGCAAAAAGACCAACAAAACTAATTCTTTCTAAAAATGCCGGTTTTGATATTTTTAGACGACTGTATTCCTGTTCATAATCAAAATTATTGCTATTTTTACTCAAACTACGATTACCATAGGAATAATTATAATCATAATCATCTTTTTTACTGCTTTTCCTGCTGCCAAACCCCCCCCTTTTCTTAGTGGATTTGGAATTATTTTGATGATAAAAAGCAGGGTTATCTTCTAAAAAATTCTGAAGAGAATTAAAGTATTTTAATTCACCTCCACATTGACATACATCAAAATCATCAAGGGACTCACCCTCTTCTAATTCATAGTATCCCCCACAATCATCACATTCTAAAAAAGGCATCATATCACCCAAAAATATCTTATAAAAATGATTATGTTAAAGTAATATATATTTATTTGTTTTTATTTCCTTTATTTTGTATTATGATAAGTCAAAATTGCAGATTTTCAACCAACATCTGAAAGGATTACTAATAAAACAGATGAACATTTTAAAACTTTAGATTATATTAAAACTAATAATATAAAGTCAAAAATCAGATTTCAAATTATCAAAATGAAAAAAAGTAAAAAAGGCCATTAAAGTCCATTATTCCAAGGATTTTAGATATGTACTAGTGGCCTCTGAAATTTTTACTACTCTAAAAGAGCCAACTTCTGCATTTTGAACAACTACCGGCATGTAAGAGTTAGTCCGCCCAATAAATCCTCCTTTACTCCCTTTTTCAACAATTAAAACTTTTTGAGAAGTTCCAATAAGTTTTAAATTATCTTCCTGAGTAATTTCAGATTTAAGAGATTCTATATATTTGGAACGTCTTTTAAGATCAGTGAAATGAATTTCGTCCAGCGCAGAAGATTCAGCCCCATGCCTATGCTTATATTTAGAAAGATGGATAAAATTAGGTTTAATTTCCATTAAAAGGTCACAAGTATCCTTAAAAGCATCATCATCCTCAGTAGGATAGCCTACAATAATATCAGTAGCAATAGATATTTCCGGGATTTTTTCTCTGAATGCCATGATAATCTCTTTAAATTCTTTTACTGTATGATCACGACGCATATCCTGTAATACTTGGTCATTTCCACTCTGGATTGGTATATGGATAAATTTATATACTTTTTCTGAGTTAAATGCTTCAATCAAGCCATCCACATCATCCATCATATTTTTAGGATGCATCATTCCTATGCGGATTCTGAAATTACCATCCATTGCGGATATTTCTTTAATTATGTCTGAAAGTTTTTCACCAGTTTCTTTACCATATGCAGCAGTGTCTTGTGCCGTTAACTGAATTTCTACACAGCCTTCTTTCAATGCTTGGCTAGCTTCTTTTTTAATAGCAGATAAAGAATAACTTTGTAGGCCTCCTCGTGCAAATCGGGTGCAACAATAACTACATTTGCCCAAGCATCCCTCACATATTTGGATTATGTGTATAAATGGATTAGATCTGAGTTTAGGAAGTCCTACTTTTTCTTCTCGTGAAAAACCAGTCATTCTGATATTTTGTCCATTCATCACCGATTCTACAACTTCTGGAGCTTTTTTAACTTGGTGTGGGCCTATCCAGCTTGCTTCGGGCGAAATCTTGTGAAGTTTTTCTGGTTCTATTTCCACCATACACCCCGCTACAATGAGCTTTTTTTCGGGAAAATCTTGGCCAAATTTTTTTATTTTGTTTATAACCTTGTGTTCAGTAGGATGTTTCACATAACACGTGTTAATAATAGCCACTTCTGATTCCTCTATAGAATTAACAATTTCAGCATCATTTTCCTTTAACAAACCCGCCATTATTTGGGAATCCGCCTGATTAAATGTACAACCCAATGTTTCAATGTAAACTTTCATTTTATCACGATAATATTAAATTTAAGTTTATATGAGTATTAAAATCGATTAATTATAATTCTAAATAATTTCAAAAAAATCTTAAAGAGAAGTATAATTTATTTATACATATATACTAAAAAATAGGAAGTAGTATTTTCTTAATTTCAAGTATAATTTAACAATTGTTTATATAGAGATTATGATATTTAAAATAATATACAAATTATTCTATTTTATTGAAGTGTGTTAAAAAGCATTTTAGGATATTCAAAGTAATTAATAAAAACAAAGGTATTAGAAAAGTTTAATTACCATCCGTGTTCCCCAATAAGAGGTACAAATGCCACACCACCTAAATTACTAGTTTTAAAAACATCTTGTGTTACTTTTTCCATTAAAATAAGTTCTTGATACTGATCGACTGTTCCAACTGGCGCTAAAATCTTACCACCCACTTTAAGCTGAATTTTAAGTGTCTCAGGGATGGAAGGCGCAGCAGCAGTAAGATAAATCCTATCAAATGGAGCATCATCTGGCAAACCCAAAGTTCCATCTCCTAAAGTAAGATGCACATTAGAATAGTTAATACGTTTTAAATTATCATTAGCAAGCATATATAGGCTTTTTAGACGCTCTATAGAGTATAATTCTCCTTTTTCCCCTATTATTTCCGCAACAACTGCAGCATTATAGCCAAACCCCGTTCCGATCTCCATTACTTTCATTCCCTCTTTAAGTGAAAGTGCTTCACATAAAATTGCCACCATGTGTGGTGCAGAAATAGTTTGACCTTCACCAATAGGTAATGGCCTATCAATATAAGCGTAAGGTTTTTGTTGTTCTGGTAAGAACTCTTCTCTAGGAACTGTTACCATTGCATGTTCAACCGGCTTTGTTTTAATATGGCCATTATATAAAAGATTTTTTATAAGATTTTGGCGTTCTTTAATTCTTTCATTAAAAAAGTTGTCATGGCGATTTTTCATCAAATCACGGTTTATTCAATTAATATTTCACCAAATAATAATCTATAAACGAAACAGTGATATAATATATATTAAATCTAATTATATGACTAATCCGATGATTTAACAATATTACTGGTTAAATCATACCTATAAGGAACTTTATGAGGCAATGGTTTTCCATAAACTCTTTTTATTACAGAAGCTACTGCAAAACCCTTTCTCATTTTACGTTCAATGGTTTTAAGAGAGTTTATCCGAAAGTAAACATCTTCTATTTTTACCACATCACCTATGGTAATTATAAAGTCCCTTTCCACATCAACCTTTTTTGATAGAACTCTTCCATGATAATCAATTGAAATTCCAAAACGGGCAGGTATGTCCTGAGAGGAGGCCCATATTGTTACTAAATTAAAAGCTTGGGTTTTATTTACACGTGCTCCTCTTTTATTCTCCAGAGAAGTTATTTTTACGTTTTCTTCACCAACTTTCAGTATATCTCCAACAGATAACATTTCGTCGGGATATATTTGAATAAAATCTTTTTTGGATTTTTCATGTTCACTTATGATTACTCTGAAATTAGTCGGTTTATCATGAGTTAAAGTTTTTCTAAAAACAGTTTCACAATCATTACACTTTAAAATTAGTTTTTCTATTTCTTGAGTTTTAGAAGATTCATTTTTTGATTTCAAAATCTCAATATAATCAGATCCACAAATGGGACATCTCATTTTCTGTTACCTCATATCTGTATTTAATTAATTTAATATATCATTACTTGAATTTATCTTTATTTATATTAAAAAAAAATAAATCTTATTTAAATAAAATAGTAAAACTCACAGGAATACTTGCGAACAATAATCAAAAATATTTTTAAAATAATTCAATT
>JAUXXK010000146.1 GCA_030681145.1 Methanobacteriaceae archaeon
GATTCTTCTATAATATAATTGTTATTTAGATTGTCAGCGGCTTGGGTGAGGGTAGTATTGGTGATATTAGTCTTTCCAATTTCCATGAGGAATGTATAATTAGCAATTTCCTTACCATCAATGAATACTCCTATTATATTAAAACCAGATTTATTAGCCAGATTTTGATCATTACTTGGAGTAGGAATTTCTTTCCAGTTTCCTGGAAATTCCAATGACAAACCTTCTTTGTCAAAGGTTTGGGTGTTATTACTGGTACACCCTGATACCATGACTATAACCGCAGCCAATATTACTATAATTCCCAATTTTTTGTAATCACTCACTTTCATCACCTCTAAACATCTAAATAATAATCTATTACTAATTAAATTAAAAAGTTAATCGTTTAATTAATTAGATTCTACTTTGTTGGTCAATAATATTTTATTCCATGGATTCCAGAGCGTTGACCACACAACCAATATTCTCGCCGGTCAGGCCTACAATAACTTCCTCATCTTCAATTCCAGCAAATTTACGAGATCCACTGCACCCTAAAGTGATGTTGGCTGTTTTACGCATAAATGGACCTGCAACAGCATCTCCACATACTGACTGTATGCCTGCAAAGTCTGATTCTACACGACCTCCCAGAGTGTAAACAAGGGCCTGTGATAACTTCATGGCCTGGGCAGGCTTACATAAAATCACAATAATATCCGGGTGGAATTTGGCATCATCCAGTGGAGCGTAAATAAGGGCGTGCATCATATTGTCAATGATTGGTATTGCATCCATGGTTCTTTTGGCAGACCCGATACTGGAAAAACGACCCAGTTCATAGTAGAACTCTCCTTTTTTTATTTTATCAGGCATTTCCATCAAACCAAGAGCCGAAGCACCACCTTTACATTTTTGTTCGTCCTTGGTGGCATAAAATATTTCACCATGGGCTGCTTTTTGGACCATTTCACAGTGGCGAACACTTTCAGATATTTTTTCAATACCCTCTGGAATATCCTGTTCACTTAAAGCAAATTTTATGGCCACTGGAGATTTTTCTAAATCTAAAGCGTTTTTAATCTTTTCTGAAACAATATCATATCCTTCAACTTCACAACTGCTTTGCATATTTTTCACCAATATTATTTTTGTAAGTCGATGGGCATAAATTTTGTTAATTACAATTGTTATAAAGCCCATGACCTTTTAT
>JAUXXK010000147.1 GCA_030681145.1 Methanobacteriaceae archaeon
AATTCTTCCTCGAGGTGCAGGAGCTGTGCCTGATGTTCTGCCTTTCAATCAAAAATATGGCCTTAAAGCTGCTGGTATAGCTGAAACTGGCCTTATAATGGGTCTTGCGAAAATGGCCAGTATGGACATTATAGAAGTTAAAGGGGCTACTGGTGGAGTGGATACTGATCTTGAAAGCATAACTAACAGCATTATTGGAAACGCTCCTAATTATGATTTTCTCTTAATCAATATAGATGGAGCCGATGAAGCTGGGCACGATGGAAATCTCAAAGAAAAGGTAGAATTCATCGAAAAAGTAGATAATGTAATCGGCGAAGTTATGAATATTCCAGAAACTTATTTTATACTTACCGCAGATCATTCGACCCCTATTTCTGTAATGGACCACACAGGAGATCCCGTTCCAATTGTTATAAATGGACCGGAGATAAGGGTGGATAATGTAAATGATTTCAATGAGAGGGCAGCCACTAAAGGAGGGTTATGTCGAATAAGAGGTTCGGATATAATGAACATCTTAATAGACCTCATGAATAAATCTGAAAAGTTCGGGGCTTAAAATGGTATCTAAAATCATGAAACAAGAAAAAGCCGAAGAAATTCCCAGATTATTTGGAACTTCAGGGATAAGAGGGAAAATTGGGGAAAAAATAAATTCCCATCTGGCTTTAAATGTAGGAAAAGCAGTTTCTACTTATTTAAATGGTGAAGGAATTGTAGTTGTAGGATATGATCCCCGGACCTCCAATAATATGCTTGAAAATGCATTATGTGCTGGTATAATGGAAGGAGGATGTGATGTACTTTGTTTGGGTATGGTTCCCACCCCAGTAGTTGGATTTGCTGCTTTTAGGCTTAATGCAGCTACCGGAGTTATGATAACTGCATCACACAACCCCTCACCAGATAATGGCATAAAATTATGGAATTCCGATGGAATGGCCTATTCAACCGAACAAGAGATGGAAATAGAACACATTATCCACACCAAAGATTATCTAAACAAAAATTGGGAAAAATTAGGGGGAAAAAAGGAAGTTAATGATATTAATTCAGCATATATTAATGAATTGCTTGGACTAATCAATATCAAAAAAAGTTTAAAAGTTGTGGTAGATTGTGGATCTGGTGCAGCTTCCCATTTATCTCCCCTTATTTTAAGAAAAGCAGGTTGTGAAGTTTTAAGTTTGAATTGTCAACCTGATGGATTTTTCCCTGGGCGAAAACCTGAACCTAATAATAAAAACCTAAAAGATCTGATGAAAACTGTTCAAATTACTGGAGCAGATTTAGGAATAGCTCACGATGGAGACGCCGACCGAATGGTGGCAGTGGATGATAATGGAAAAATGGCCGATTTTGATAAATTATTGGCATTGGTATCATGTAGAGCTGGTGGAACTATAATTACCACAGTAGATGCATCATTATGTATTGATGAGTGTTTGAAAAAGGTAGGCGGTAATGTTATAAGAACCAAAGTTGGAGACGTTCATGTGGCACAGGAAATCGTCAAAAAAAGTGCTTCATTTGGAGGAGAACCTTCTGGAACTT
>JAUXXK010000135.1 GCA_030681145.1 Methanobacteriaceae archaeon
TCAATGATATGGCATCTATTTCATCGCCAAATAATTCAATACGGATGGGTGGTGTTCCGTGTACAGGGTTTATTTCAATTACATCTCCCCTAACTCGGAAATGGCCCCTGTCAAAGTCAATATCGTTTCTATTATACTGCATGTGAATTAAGCGACTTAAGATTTCTTCCCGGTCAATATTATCTCCTACATTTATAGATAGAACAAATTCACCATAATCTTCTGGAGATCCAATACCATATATACACGACACACTGGAGACCACAATCACATCATCCCTTGAAAGCAGGGATTGTGTGGCAGAGTGCCTCATACGATCTATTTCCTCGTTTATAGATGATTCTTTGTCAATATATGTATCTGATTGGGGCACGTATGCCTCAGGTTGATAATAATCATAATAACTGACAAAGTACTCTACTGCGTTGTTGGGGAAAAACTCCTTAAATTCTTCGTAAAGTTGAGCTGCCAGAGTTTTGTTATGAGAAATAACCAGTGTAGGTTTTTGGACTTCTTGAATTACATTGGCCATAGTAAATGTTTTACCCGACCCTGTGACTCCCAGCAGAGTCTGATCTCTAAATCCTTTTTTGATACCATCAGCAATGGATTTAATGGCCTTAGGTTGATCACCTAAAGGTTTGTAGCTGGAATGTAGCTCAAATTTGTTCATTTCTTAATCCTCTCTCGAAAAAAATCTTATTTATAATAAATTTTTGATTAAAGATTAATCTTAAAGATTAATCAATTATATTATCTATAAAATGGGGATAATACCGTCTTAAAAATAAATACGGGGGATTTGATATCCTGATTGAGATATAATTTAAAAATAAGGTTAAATTTATTATTCACTTAAAGTTTATATTAACAGTGATTGTACTTCATCTTATAAATCTTTTTCTACATCAAATTATTAACAATTCACTGAAAAGTCATGGGCCTTTATCCCTGACCTTATTTAACCCTAATTTTTTTATCTACCTTTTTATTATCTTATTTATTTCATTTGTCTTGTTTAACATAAAATATGAATATTATAACAAATTAAAATTTCCCTAGAGCGTTTGAAAAGTAAAAAAAAGGAAAGATAAATATTATTATTTATGCTTAAATTTCAAAAAATATATGGACTGGATTGTACAATAATATTATTGATGATAAAGAATGAAATCTAAATTTTTAATAATTATTTTTGTATTATTTATAGCTATTATTTCAGTATCCGGATGCTTAAATAATAAAAAACACTTTGAAGATGAGGATATATCCTTTGATTACACATCTAAATGGGAAACAGGTAGAATCATTGATTTGCCTGGCGCCTTTATCAAGGTTGGGAAGGATA